>DAIUBN010000085.1:0-12344 GCA_036846645.1 Bacteroidaceae bacterium
GCTGGCACTTTCGGGACTTCACATCGCCTTCCTTTATCAACTCATCACGTGGCTTCTCCTTCCTATAATGAGGCTAAAAAGAGCAAAAGTATTGCGCTGTATCATTACCATTGCTACTCTTTGGGCCTTTGCCTTTTTCACCGGTCTGGCTCCATCGGTTATCAGGGCTGTTATCATGTGCTCTTTCGCTACAATGTCTCAAGCTTTAATGCGAAAGAGCTTTTCAATCAACACCCTATCTGCAGCAGGCTTCCTGATGCTGCTGTTTGAACCCGAATGGCTCTTCGATGTGAGCTTTCAACTCTCGTTTGGAGCAGTTGCCTCACTACTTCTTTTCGAACCCCATATAGAAAAGCTATATCAGCCACGGACCAGATTAGGCAAATGGATGTGGCAACTCACTTGTGTCTCTATTGCAGCACAGCTGGTCACTATGCCACTTATCATTTTCTACTTCTCACGATTATCAGTCTATTTCATCTTTTCGGGATTTATTGTTATTCCAATTGCCGGATTCATCATGTACACTACCGGATTATTGCTTCTCACAACGCCATTTGCAGCACTCAATCATCTTATATCAGCAGTACTAGAACAATCGGTCAACATCATGAACAACTCGCTGAGATGGATAGAAAGGCTACCCCACTCCTCGGTTGACGGAATATGGATCTACACGTCAGAAATCATCATCTTCTACATCATCCTCGGTATGATACTGGCTCTTATTAATAGTCATCGAGCCAGATATGCTTTCGCCTCTTTGATAGGCATCATTATTTTATTAGGAGTCCATCAACTATATAAGATGAACGACATGCCAGCCAACAGCATCACTTTCTACAATGTCCATTCATGCCCCGCCGTTCACTGTATTCGTTCCGACAGAAGTTCGTGGCTGATCTGCGCCGGCAAACAATGCAGAGTAGACGACATGCAGAAGAAGATGAAAAGCCATTGGAACCATCTGCGGCTGGAAAAGCCACATCTCATTCAAAGCAATTATCAAGCGGCAGAACTATCTGTTGAAAACAACATCATTTCTTTCGGAGGAAGAAGAATCTGCATCATCAACGACAATCGCTGGAGATACCAAAAAGCGAAGCGTCCATTGAAAATGGACTATCTATATATCAGCAAAGGCTATAAAGGAAAAATAGAAGAACTACTCGCTGTTTTTGATACCAATAAAGTGATACTCGACGGTTCTCTTTCAAAATGGAGAAAAGGGCACTACAAAGAATCTTGTGATAGCATTGGCATACCAAATATATCGTTAGATAACGGATATTTTCGTGTCTTCATCAAGAAAACATAAAAAAATTATTCCAAGTTTTGCAACATTTCGGCAACCCCGTACGTCTAATAGATAAAGAAAGAAAAAATATTATGAACTTAAAATAAAAGAGCAATGAGAACTAAAATCTTAATCATATTATTATCTATCTGGAGCATCGGTTTGTTCAGTAGTTGCAATATCGTCAGGGAGAAACCGAGTAAAACGATTATTACCAGATATTATAAGGTAGGCAACTTCAGCGCTATCAACTTTAATGCGATGGGCAATGTAGAGTTTGTTCAATCGAAAGATGGTAAATGTTCCATTTCGATAAACGGACCAGAGAACTACGTAAAGAAATACTTCTCGATAAAAGTCGAAGACCAGACCTTATATATTACTAGCAATGAAGACAGCCATTTCTATAAGGCAAAGATAAAAATCAAAATAAGTGCTCCTGAGCTGACCAACATCGAATCGAAAGGGGTAGGCAATTTCTATATCAGCAATATTCTGATAAAGAATCTTGAAATCTATAATAAAGGTGTCGGGAACATTAATATCGACTCCATTTCGGGCACTAGCCTTTCGGTCAATACAAAAGGAGTGGGCAACATTAATATAAAAGGTAAAGTACGTGTAGCCAGCCTTTCTTGCGATGGAGTTGGTGATATCAAAGCAGACGAGCTTCAATCGAAGATTGTTGATGCCAACTGTCGTGGCGTAGGAAGCATCACTTGCTTTGCTACCGACTCAATGACCGGCGCCGTAAGGGGTGTTGGAAGCATTAAATACAGAGGCAAACCAGGCTTCAAAGATTTAAATGCATCTGGAGTGGGTTCAATAAAAGAATATTAGATACTACAATGAGTAATGCAAAGACATTACCCTCATAATCTCTCTCTTTAATTAAAATAAAATCCGCCGACCGTGTGATACAGTCGGCGGATTTACTTATTTATTACTCTTCAAATTATTCCAAAATAACTATCGGACAAGAACATCAACGCCCCATCAGTCCAAGTTTGCTCTCTTCAACGAATTTGATGATAGCATTTCTCTCCGGACTTTCTTGAATCTGTTCTTTAATCTGAAGCACAGCATCCAATAAACTTGTCTGATCGTGGAAAATCAATCGATAAGCATTGGCTATGTGTTTCTGCTCACGAGGTTCTATCTTCTGATTATTCAGAATGGCAGAGTTTATTCCGGCATATTTCACAGGATTGTGAGCAGCCACAATAAATGGAGGAACATCCTTGCTGCAACGACATCCAGCCTGAACCATCGACATAGCACCGATTCGAACTCTCGGATTAATCAGCACGTTGCTACTTAGAATAACATTATCGTGAACTTCACAATTTCCAGCTATTTTCGAGCCATATCCAAATACACAACTGTTTCCGATATGGGCATCATGAAGTATATGAACACCTTCCAATAAGAAATTATCATTACCAATACTAGTCTTACCACCAGCAAAAGTGGCACGGTTGATAACAACGTTTTCACGAATAGTATTGTTATCACCGATTACCAGTTCGGTGACGTCGCCATTATAATTGAAATCTTGAGGAATTGCTCCAAGTACAGCATTCTGATGTACTTTATTACCTTTTCCCAAGGTCGTACCTTCCATGATACTGACATAAGGATAAATCACACAATCATCACCAATCGTCACATTCTTCTCGATGTAGACAAAAGGATAAATCGTCACATTCTTTCCTATTTTGACCGAGGGGTCTATTACTACTTGATCACTTATCATAGTTTTTTCTTTTTAATCTATTTATCTTCCGCCACCAAGCGCATAATACAAATTGACAATAGCCTGCATCTTATTAAAGTCGTCGGTTACCTTCGACAATTGAGCAGTAAGCAATGCCTGCTGGGCAGTAATGATTTCGAGATAGGTAGAAGAGCCCAGGCTGAACAGTTTCTGAGCATAATCTACATTCTTGGTCAAGCTCTCAACGCGCTGTTGATCTAAATCACTCTTCTTGGTCGACGCCTGATAGAGAGACAGAGCATTGTTCACTTCGTTACCTGCATTCAATACATAATATTGCCATTGAATATAAGCAGATTCCTGTTGAGCCTTGGCCACTCTCAATGCAGCGGTTAGTTTACCATTCTGGAATATCGGTTGAGTAAGGCTGGCAACTGCCGACATCAATACCTTAGCAGGATTGATAATACCTGCTCCCGAATTATCAGTCCATCCGAAACTTCCAGTCAGCGTCAAGCTAGGGTAGAAATTAGCCTGAGCTTGTTTGGTCTGATAGTAACAAGCAGCCAGATTCAATTCGGCGCTATAAACATCAGGACGATTAGACAACAGCTGAACAGGAACACCGACAGCTAGATTCTGAGTTAAAGCCTGATCTTCTATTCTGTTGCGTTTGATAGTCTGTGCCGGCTGGTTGATAAGCAGAGAAAGAGCATTCTCTGTGGTCTTAATCTGGCGTTTCAAATCTTCTGCGCTAGAAAGTACCGAATAATAATTGGCTTTGGCCGACTGAACAGAAGCTTCGTTGGTAGAACTATAGCTCTTTTGAGCAGCCATGATATCCCAAGTTCGCTTGGTCAGTTGGGCAGTAGATTCAGTAATTTCCAACTGACGGTCGAGCATCAACAATGTATAGTAGCTATTCGCAATATTCGATATCAATGAAGCACGAACTGCTTGTTGATAAGCTTTAGAATGCAACATAGACATTTGGGCAGCACGCTTGGCATTGGTCAGTTTACCAAACAAATCAATATTCCAACTTGCTACGACAGGCAGGGAATAATAAGATGCCGAAGTAGAGAAGTCCCATTTTGCCGTCGTTCCACTTCCATTAAAAGCAAAGGAAGGGAAAAACGACAATTTAGCAGCCTTAAGTTGAGCCTCGGCCTGTACCACAGAGAGAGCAGCAACTTGCAAGTTGGCATTGTTCTTCAAACCCGAATCGATTAATTGCTGGAGAGGAGCATCTGTAAATACTTCCTGCCATTTCAAATTGCCCATGTTAAGAGTATCGGCGGTAACCAAAGTATCGGTCAACGAAAGCGTATCGCGATACAATCCTTTGGTATTCACCGAAGGGCGTTCATATTTTTTGTATAGGCCACAGCTGTTCAATACAACAGCTGCGCCTATTAAAGATACTAATACTAATCTTTTCATATCATTTCTACTTTTCATCGTTTTTCACAGGACGTGTATATTGTATCAGTTCTGTATCGACCTTCTGAGATGTTTCATTCTCGAACTGCAAAGGTTTAATCTTCTCTTGCAGATACTGGAAGATAACAAATAACGAAGGAACTACAAATATCTGGCAAATCATACCAATCAACATACCGCCGATAGCCGAAGCACCCAATGTAGAGTTTCCGTTGGCACCTACACCAAATGAGAACATCAAAGGCAACAGACCGATAATCATCGCACCCGAAGTCATCAAGATAGGACGAAGACGGGCTGCCGCACCAAGAATAGCACTCCATCGGATAGCCATACCCATCTGCCGCCGCTCAAGAGCAAACTGAACAATCAAGATGGCGTTCTTCGCCAACAGACCGATCAACATGATGAGCGAAATCTGCATATAGATATTGTTCTCATGACCAAATATATTGGTAAAGATGAACGCGCCGGCCAGACCAAACGGAATGGAGAGGATAACCGACAATGGCAAGATATAACTCTCGTACTGGGCACTCAGAATCAAGTAAACGAATACCAAGCAGAGTACGAAGATCAAAGCTGTACTATTACTAGATTCTTGTTCCGAACGAGTCAGACCAGAGAACTCATAGCCATAGCCATCCGGTAATGTCTGTTTGGCAACCTCATCCATTGCCTTGATAGCATCACCAGTACTATAACCCTCCGCTGTAGAAGCATTGACAGCAATGGCAGTAAACAAGTTGAAACGGTTGATATTGGATGGACCATATACCTTATTCAACTTAATATACTCATTGATTGGAGCCATACCAGCCGAAGTACGAACATATATTCCGTTGAGAGACGATGGATCCAAACGCTTTTGAGGATCGGCCTGAATCATTACACGATACAACTTACCATAACTATTGAAGTTGGAAGCGTAAAGACCGCCATAATATCCTTGAAGCGTAGTGAGCACAGTAGATGGAGCAATACCGCTCTCTTTACATTTTGCTACATTCACATCAACCATATACTGAGGATAACGAGGATCGTATGCTGTCATAGCCTGAGAGAACTCGGGACGCTTATTCAAAGCAGCCAAGAACTTCTGAGTAATCTGGAAGAACTTATCTACCGAGCCACCCGTCTTATCCTGCAAACTGAATGTCAAACCATTCGAAGTACCAAATCCGGGAATCATAGGAGGAGCAAATGCCAGAATCTGAGCATCCTTGATAGAAGCCGTCTGCAAGAATATCATTCCTTGTACAGCCTTGGCACTTTGAGCCAGATTACGATCTTTCCAATCTTTAAGTCGGATAATGAAAGTACCGAAGTTACTTCCCTGACCTGCAATAAAGTTGTAACCGAGACTCTGTGTACTACTAGCAATCGCCGGATTGGACTTCAACATCTTATCAACGGTCTGCATCACCTTCTCTGTCTTCTGCAAGCCTGTACCTGGAGGCATCGAAACAGTACAGAACATTACACCGGTATCTTCATCAGGCACCAAACCAGTCTTTGTTGTCTTCATCAATAGTCCCATTACTACAATAGAAACGATGACGATAGCAAAAGATGTGACCTTATGATTAATGAAGAACTGGATGCCATGTCTATATCTTCCCAACAACTTTTCGTAAGATGTATTGAAAGAGGTATGGAACTTAGCTACAAAAGACAACTTCTTCGTATTACCTTCTTCATCTTTAGGTTTCAGCAAAAGGGCACAAAGAGCAGGACTCAAAGTCAAAGCGTTCAATGCAGATATCACAATAGCAACAGCCATCGTCACACCGAACTCTTTGTAGAAGGTACCACTCGTACCACCAATAAACGAAACCGGAATAAACACGGCGGACATCACCAAAGTGATAGAGATAATAGCACCGGAAATTTCATTAATCGCATCCAAGCTGGCCTGCTTTCCCGATTTATATCCCTGATCCAACTTGGCATGGACCGCCTCGACGACGACTATGGCATCATCGACCACTATGGCTATGGCAAGTACCAAAGCTGATAGAGTCAGCAAGTTGATGGTAAATCCAAATATCTTGAGGAAGAAGAACGTACCTATCAAAGATACCGGCACCGCGATAGCCGGAATCAACGTAGACCGTAAATCTTGCAAGAAAATATAAACAACCAAGAATACCAATAAGAAGGCCTCCAACAAAGTCTTGATAACTTCGTGAATTGAAGCGTAGAGGAAGTCGGTGACATCCATCATGATATTGATCTGCATTCCTGGAGGGAATGATTTCTCCAAACCAGTCAAGGTCGTCTTAATATTCTTAATAATTTCGTTAGCATTCGAACCAGCAACCTGAGTAACCATAACCGTTACGGCAGGCTTTCCATCACATAGGTTATCAACAACGTATGACAAAGCACCAAGTTCGATCTTAGCAACATCTTTCAGCCTGATTACATTTCCACTCTGATCTTGATTGATGATCATATCACCAAATTCTCCCGGAGTCTTCAGACGACCTTTATATCTCATGACATATTCGAAAGACTGATCGCTCTGCTCGCCAAATTTACCTGGAGCAGCTTCAATATTCTGTTCGGCCAAGACATTGGTTACATCACTCGGCATCAGATTATGTTGCTTCATTGCTTCAGGATTCAGCCAGATACGCATGGTATAAGTCTTGGCACCGAAAGATTCGGCACTACCTACACCCTGAATACGCTTGATAGCAGGAAGAACGTTGATAGCAGCATAGTTAGTTAAGAACTTCTCATCATACTGTCCCTTGTCACTTGTCACAGAGAACAGCAACAATATACTAGTCTGACGTTTCTCAGTCTGAACACCAACTCTGACGACCTCGGACGGCAGCAAACTTTGCGCCTGCTGAACACGGTTCTGTACATTGACAGCGGCCATATCAGGATCAGTACCCTGTTTGAAGTAAACGGTAATAGAAGCCGAGCCATCATTAGTAGCAGTAGATTGCATATAAGTCATGTTTTCTACACCATTAATAGACTCTTCCAACGGAGCAATGACACTATTCAACACGGTCTGAGCGTCGGCACCCGAATAAGTGGTGCGGACCGATATGGTAGGAGGAGCAATATCAGGATATTGTTCAATAGGCAATGTGACAAGGCCTACGATACCCAGAATCACTATTAAAATCGAAATCACCGTAGAGAGTACGGGTCGATTTATAAATCTATCTAGTTTCATAATTTACCAACTAATTAATTATTTCTTACCAGAGAAAGCTTTCTTCATGGCGCCGATGTTACCTTGGATAGCGCCCATCTCTTCTGACTTCTTAATCTTCTCGGCTGCGGCAGCTTCAGTAATAGGTTTAATCTGTGCACCATCTGTCAAAGAAGCAATACCTTGAACAACGATACGATCGCCAGCTTTCAAGCCACCGGTAACAATGTAATTCTGACCATCACTGTAGTCTGATGTCTCAATCTGAGAGTATTTCACTTTATTATCAGAACCAACGATATATACATATTTCTTGTCTTGCAACTCACTGACGGCCGATTGTGGAATCAAGATAATATCATTCTGAGTATATGGAATGACAATGTTGCCAGAACCACCGCTCTTCAACAAATGCTTAGGATTCTTGAAATCAGCACGGATATTTACTGTACCCGTTGTCTGGTTGATAACACCACTGATAGTAGAAACCTTACCGGTTTGAGAATAGATTGAACCATCAGACAATTTCAATTGAACAGAAGGGAACATCTTTAAAGCACTCTTGGTAGAGCCCGCATGACGGGTCATCGTCAGCAACTGTTTTTCGTCCATTGAGAAGTAAACATACATCTCGTCAATATTAGAAACTGTTGTCAAAGCTTGAGTGCTGGCAGAACTTACCAAACTTCCTACACGGAAAGGAATTGAACCCACAACACCATTGCTAGGACTGGTGACACGGCAATATGCCAGATTCTGACGTGCAGCTATCAAAGAAGCCTGGGCCTGAGCCAAATTAGCACGGGCACTTGACAAGTTATTCAAAGCGGTCTGCAAATCAAAATCGCCAATAATATTCTGACGACGAAGTTCTTTCTTGTTTGTATAAGTCAAATGAGCTGTCGCAACTTGAGCTTTAGCTACATTCACTGCAGCTATACCCTGCTTTACAGCTTCTCTGTACTGTACATCATCAATTTCAAAAAGTACTTGTCCCCTACGAACTACAGAACCTTCATCAACACAAAGGCGAGTAATAAATCCTGAAATTTTGGGACGAATTTCAATGTCTTGTTTACCACGGATAGTTGCAGGATAAGTATTATCCAAACTGGCACTCGACACAGACAATGTCCTCACTGCGTACTCATCATCGGTTGGCAAACCCTGACGTTTATTTCCACAAGAAATAAGAGCCAATGCACAACTCGCGAATGTCATTATTCGCGTCAATCGAATTAATTTAATACGATTCATCTCTAATCTTTTATTATACTGTTCAACAATTATTTATTTTCTAATACTATATAGAATTTCACTAATCCTTTTACCTTATCATATTAATACCTTAACTTTTCATACTTCAAAGCACCAAGCTTTTCCAATCGGTTGAAAACTCATAACTTTAAAATAGTTTTCACGCAAAGGAACAAATTACTTTATTAATACGTATCATAAATGCTAAACATTTAACACTGTTTCTCTGAATTTAATATACATAAAAAGGTATCACTACCATATTCGTCCATATTTACACCAAAAATAACCTTCAAATATAGTAAAATATATTTCATTTTTTAATAAATTAGTGAATTGTTTGATATTAATTGGATGATAACATTTATTTTTGCACCATGTTATATAAGAATAACGATATAAAGAAGATATTGAAAAGTGGTTTTATAGCTGCTGCTTCATTACTAATATTGTATGCTTGTGCCAATCCAGGCACGCCTACAGGTGGTCCTATCGATACTACTCCACCAGTGGTAATCGGCAGTTCGCCCAAAGAATATGCCATCAACAACAAGAAAACCAAGGTTGTTATCAATTTCGACGAATACATCAAGCTCGACAAGCCCAACGAGAAAGTGATTATCTCGCCACCACAGCTACAACAAGCTGAAATTAAGACGAGTGGCAAAAAGATTTCGATCAATCTGCTCGACTCACTAAAAGCCAACACTACTTATACCATCGATTTCTCCGATGCTATTCAAGATAACAATGAAGGTAATCCTATGGGAAACTATACATTTAGTTTCTCTACCGGAACGGCTATTGATACAATGGAAGTATCGGGAACCGTTCTTAATGCCGAAGATTTGGAACCTATCAAAGGTATACTCGTCGGATTGCAATCCAACCTCAACGATTCTGCCTTTGTGAAACTACCTTTCGAACGTGTTGCCCGCACCGATAGTAAAGGACATTTCGTAATAAAGGGTATCAAACGTGGCAAATATCACGTTTTTGCTCTTTATGATAGCGATATGAACTTCTTCTTCTCACAGAAGACCGAGCAATGCGCCTTCAATGAAGATATTATTTCTCCCGATTGCAGTCCAAGTGTCCGTCAGGATACTACATGGATAGATTCGTTGACCATCGATACTATTATTCCACAGAAGTATACTCACTTCACCCCTGATAATATCATGCTCCGAGCTTTCAAAGAAATGAATAACCGGCAGCAGTTAAAGAAGAAAGAAAGACTGACACCCCAGAAATTCTCTTTGATCTTCACGGCTCCAAATAAAGAATTGCCTAAAATAAAAGGGCTGAATTTCAACGAGAAAGATGCTTTTGTAATAGAAGATCCCAACCAGAAGAAAGATAGTCTTATCTATTGGGTGAAAGATTCGGTAAATTATAAGAAGGATACACTTTCTATAGAATTGTCGTACCTATACTCCGACTCTCTCAATAATCTGGTACCGAAGACCGACACTCTGAACTTAGTATCAAAACAGAAGATACAGAAGAAAGTCGAGAAGAAGAAGTCCAAGAAGGATAAAGAACCTGAGAAGACTCCGACTTTGGCAATGGAGAAGCACATTCCGCAACAAATGGATGTATACGACTATATTTACTTTGATTGCGAAGAGCCCTTACGCTCTTTCAACAAAGACGCCATACACCTGAAGCAAAAGATTGATTCGACCTACAAAGATATACCATTCAAGTTCGAACAAGATTCGCTGAACATGCGACGATATAATCTGTTTTACGACTGGGAGCCCGAAAAAGATTACTCCCTCGAAGTCGATTCGGCAGCTTTTGTCGGCATGTACGGGCTTGTCTCCGAAAAGATAAAGCAAGATATTAAGGTCAAAGCATTAAAAGAATATGGCGACATCTTCTTCAATGTATCCGGTACTGTCGACCCCAGAGCCTTTGTCGAATTGCTCGACCCGACAGGCAAAGTAGTTCGAAAGATTCCGGTTCGCAATGGACGAGCTAGTTTCTACTTCCTGGCTGCCGGTAAATATGGTGCACGCTTGGTGAACGACCGAAACGGAAACGGTATTTGGGACACCGGAAATTATGCTTCCAAACAGCAGCCCGAAGAAGTCTATTACTATCCAAAGATAATAGATCTTAAAGTGATGTGGAAGATGGAAGAAAATTGGAATATCAATGCCGTTCCACTCGATAAGCAGAAGCCTAACGAGATGAAGAAGCAGAAGCCTGACGAAAATAAAAAGAAGAACCAAAATAACAATAGAAATTACAGTCGAGGCTAAATAGCGCTAATGTCGATTGTAGAATAGCCTCCCAGAGGCATAAAAGAATTTATCATGATAATATCAATCAAAAGGATTTTCGCGATATCGCTACTTGCGATAGCATTTACCGCAAGTATTGCGACACCCGCCCAAGCTCAGTGTGAAGTAAAGAACAATGCTTTCAAAGCTGGAGAAACGATCAATTACAACCTCTATTTCAACTGGAAGTTCGTTTGGGTAAAATGTGGTACAGCCAATATGAAGACGACTGCAACAAAGTGGAAATCCAAACCTGCACTCCGCACTTATCTTATCACAAGAGGCAGCAAGAAAGCCGATATGTTCTTCAAGATGCGTGATACATTAATCAGTGTTGTCAGTGCCAATCTTTCTCCGCACTATTATTATAAAGGAGCTTTAGAAGGCAAGCGCTACTATAAAGACGAAGCCTACTACAACTACCGCAACGGCAAAGTTCAGGTACGCCTCCGCAAACAAAGGAATGGAGTATATGAATCTAAAATGAATAGCAGCGAAAACTGTGTATATGATATGCTGAGCATCTTAGCTCAAGCTCGTTCTTACGACCCAAGCAATTACAAGCCAGGACAGCGCATCCATTTCGATATGGTAGATGGTACCGAAGTTAAAACCGAAACACTAATATATCGTGGCAAGAAGAATATTAAAGCAGAAAACGGAATACAATATCGCTGCCTTATTTTCTCTTACGTAGAGCCCAAAGATGGTGAAGCAGAAAAGGAGATCGTCACCTTCTATGTCACCGATGATGAGAACCATCTTCCTATCCGCCTCGACATGTTCCTCAACTTTGGTTCAGCAAAGGCATTCTTAAGCAGTGTCAGTGGAAATAAACATCCCCTCACATCAGCTATAAAATAATAATATCACAATTTTACTCCTACGACTTTCACCAACACTTATCTTCAGCGAAAGTCGTTGGAGTATAAGATGTTAAGGCTGACGAAACAAAAATTGGAATATTCAGAAGTATATCAAGTGGCTGAGTAATAGCGCGGTAATACTTTTCATTTCTGCCTCACTCTGCATCGCAGCAAGTACCAATATGCTTATAATGTGTAAGTTATGTCACTTCAACATATACCATCTCGTGGTCGCCTTCGGCTCAATATGTTGATAATCAGCAGCGATAGGCTGAAGATAAGTGTTGGTAAAAGT
>DAIUBN010000086.1:0-12205 GCA_036846645.1 Bacteroidaceae bacterium
ATGAGCACGATAATTGTAAAAGAAGGTGACAAGACAGTCATCAAAACCGGACAGAAAATGGATACTTTGAATTCTACAGAATTTGAAGATGCCATTCAACCGCTATTCAAAGAGCCCAATCCCGACTATATCATCGACTGCAAAAAACTTGAATATATCAGTAGTAGTGGATTAAGGCTGTTCATGTCTATTCTGAAATATACGCAGAGTAAGGATGGTAAACTGATACTCATCAACATGCAACCCAAAGTAAAAGACATATTCGACATGATTGGATTTACCGCATTATTTAAAATTGTTTGAAAATGAATTTATTTAGAAAAAAGAGCTTAGAGAATTTAGATTCTCCAGAGAATTTAGATTCATACCTTAAAGTAACAAGCATCCCTGGGTGGCTTGTTATCATAGCTGTGATTATTCTTATCATAGGATGCACGATATGGGGATTTACGTCCAAAATAGATGGACAGATACCTTTTTCATTACTATTCAAATAACTAAAAGATGAGTAGAATAGCAAAAGTTCCTGTAGTGATGCAGATGGAAGCTGTAGAATGCGGTGCCGCTTCACTCTGCATGATATTGGCCAGCTACGGAAAATGGGTTCCACTCGAAAAGGTCAGAGATGATTGCGGTGTCTCTAGAGATGGATCAAACGCTAAGAACCTTCTTCATGCTGCTAGAAACTACGGGCTGACGAGCAATGGATATAAAATGGAAGTAGAAGACATGAACGCAGAAGAGTTCCCATACATCATTCATTGGAACTTGAGTCATTATGTTGTTCTATGCGGCTTCACAAAGAAATATGCTATTATTAATGACCCCGGAAGAGGACATATTAAAGTAACAAAAGAAGAGTTCGACCGTTCTTATACAGGAATTGCTCTGTGTTTTTCGCCCAATGAAAATTTCGTTGCCGACGGAAAGCCGAGAAGTGTGCTCAACTTTGCAAAAGAAAGGTTGAAAGGAGCTATCGTCCCGATACTTTTTATCATGTTAGCCGGCATGTTGACTACAATATTTCAGATTGTCAATCCGCTATTAAGCAAAGTATTCATTGATAATGTACTCACTGCAGGTAAGCAAACCTGGATTATGCCTCTGATATGGATTATGCTGGGAATATTTATCATTCAGTTTATTGTATCTATTCTCAATGCTCTATTCTTACTAAAAATACAAGGGAAAATGGCTGTTACCTCTAGTGCCACCTTCTTATGGCACATGCTACGTCTGCCTATCAACTTCTTTGCTCAAAGATATCCTGGAGACTTGATTTCACGACAATCCGCCAATGAAACGGTAGCCAACACTTTGATTTCTTCGTTGGCTCCTGTTCTGGTCAATATCGTGATGGTCATCTTCTTCTTTGTGGTGATGCTAAAATATAGCGTTTTGCTCACTTTGATCTCGGTTTTAGCAGTTGTTATCAATTTGTTCCTATCACAACTCATCGCACGAAAGAGAATCAATATTTCTCGCGAACAGATGATAAATATGGGCAAACTATCCACAGCTACCGTATCGGGAATCGATATGATAGAGACGATAAAATCATCGGGTACCGAAGAGGTCTACTTCAATAGATGGGCAGGTGCTCAAGCTCTTGAGAATAACACAGACATAAGGTTCTTGAAATTAAATCTGTCGCTTGGTGCAATGCCAGAATTTCTACAAAGTTTGATGGGAGCCACTATCCTTATCATGGGAGCTATGCTTATTATTAATAAAGAGTTTACCGTCGGTTCTCTTCTGGCTTTTCAAGGATTGATGACTTCTATGACTACTCCGTTCTTATCTATCATCAGTATGGGACAGGTACTTCAGGAAACACAAAGTTCGATGGAGCGAATAGAGGATGTGATGCTTTATAAAACAGACATTGAAGAAGACTTTGGAGACAATGTAGGCAATCTTGCGAAACTTAACGGCGATGTAGAATTAAAAAATATCACTTTCGGCTATAGCAAGTTGGCCCCACCTATTATAAAAGACTTCTCCATGAAAGTGAAAGCAGGAGAAAAGATAGCCATCGTTGGAAGAAGCGGAAGTGGCAAATCTACAATTGCAAAACTAATATGTGGACTATACAAACCCTGGCAAGGCGAAATCTTGTTCGATGATAAACCCCGAGATGAGTACAAACGAGAAGTGCTGATTGGTTCTATCGGAGTGGTCGACCAAGACATCAATCTATTCGAAGGAAGTATATCTGACAATATCAAGATGTGGGACAAATCGATAGAGAACTTCGAAGTGATAATAGCGGCCCGTGATGCTCAGATTCACGACGATATCATGCAACGAACACAAGGTTACGACAGTGAGATAACAGCCGGAAGTAAGAACTTCTCTACAGGCCAGCAACAGCGCATCGAAATAGCCAGGGTATTGGCTCAAGATCCAACGATTATTGTTTTGGACGAAGCGACCAATTCTCTTGATGCTGTTACAGAGCACAATATTGTAGAACATATTTCAGAAAGAGGCATCACAACAATCGTTGTAGCCCACCGTCTATCTACAATTAGAGACTGTAACCAGATTCTTGTACTCAAGGATGGCGTGATAGCAGAACAAGGAACTCACGAAAGCCTGATGGCAAAGCAAGGACTTTATACTAAACTTGTAACAAATGAATAAGAAATGAGTTGGTTTGAAGAGCAAATATCGGAAAGATTAAAAAGAGACAACGCCACAATGCGGAATGCCAACTATGGCCTTACTTCTGCTATTTTGGGGAAAGATATGAATAATAAGCGTCTCATCGGAAGCAGTAACGCATCCGATGAAATAGCATCATATTATAATGTCAAATCGATAGACGAATTAGTCAAGAGAGATATTCAGCTTACAGACGAATGGTATGCCGACGCATTGGGAGCTATGATTGGTCAGACCAATGATGGGGAAGAAATAGCATTGATACCAAATAAATATGGAGGATACGCCTACTTCGATGCCAAGTCCGGTAAAAGGCTGAGAGTAAAGAAAAGCTCGCCCATACAGCGTGGCGCAATTTGTTTTTATAGACAATTGCCCGATAAAGCACTCCATCTTAGAGATCTAATCAACTTTATCTTAAAAAGTATATCTAAGCACGATATCATCAAATACCTGCTTTGTTTGTTTGTTGTATCATTACTTGGAGTATTCCTTCCATATATCAATCAACAGATCTTCTCTGTCGTTATTCCCAAAGAAGACTTTACGCTTTTGATATCGATTTCTATCATGTTTCTATGTGTTTTGGTTGCCACATCGATAGTCAAGATATGTGCTTCGCTAGCAGTCACTAGAATTGAGATAAAAACAGAAGTTGCCATTTCACCGGCAGTCTACATGAGGGTTCTTTCTCTACCGGTAACTTTCTTCAAAGAATACTCTTCGGGAGAATTAATGGAAAGAGCATCCGCTATTAAAACAATGGTGCAGATTCTCTTCAGTTCGGTGGCATCTACAGCCATCTCATTTATCTTTTCGTTGATATATGTAGCCCAAATTCAGAGCATCGCACCGATGATGAGCAAATATGCCATCATTCTGCTTTTACTATTCCTTATACTATCGTTGAGCACTACGGCTATTTCTCTGAAGATGACCAGGAAGAATATGAACACACAAGCCAAGCTTTCGGGTTTTCTATTTCACTTGCTATCCGGCATGCAGAAGATCAAACTCACCGGTAGCGAAAAAAGAATGTATGCCAAATGGGCAGGGATATATGCTCAAAAGGCAAAGAACCAATACAATCCTCCACTTCTGATGAAAATCAGTGCTCCCTTGAACGTTGGACTGACCTTCTTGGGGACAATCATATTCTTCTTCATCGGTGCGACGAATCATATTACGACTGCCAACTATATGGCTTTCTCGATAGCCTACGGCATGCTCTGTTCGGCAGTGCTTTCTCTTGGCAATATCATTCAATCTATTGCACAGCTGAAGCCAAATCTAGAAATGGCAAAACCTATTATGGAAACTATTCCCGAGAGCTATACCAATAAGATAAAGCTAAGTGCGATTGTTTCGAGCATAGAAGTGAGTCACATCAATTTCAGATATAAGAAAGACACACCTTTTATCTACAAAGATTTCTCACTAAAGATAAGAAGAGGAGAATACATCGGTATAGTGGGCAAAACAGGTTGCGGCAAGTCAACTTTAATAAGGTTGCTCATGGGATTTGAAACGCCACAGAAAGGAGCCATCTTCTACAACGGCATCAACATGAACGAACTGGATTTAAAGACTCTTCGTCGTAAAATGGGTATTGTGATGCAGACCAGTACTGTATTTCCCGGTACTATTTTTTCTAATATCGCCACATGCAATCCCGAAATGACTCAAGAGGAGGCATGGGAGATTGCTCGCATTGTTGGATTGGAAGATGATATTCAAAACATGCCGATGGGAATGCATACACTGATTTCGGAAGGTGGTGGATGTTTATCCGGTGGTCAAAGACAGCGCATCATCATAGCAAGAGCCATCGCATCCAAACCCGACATTCTGATCTTCGACGAAGCGACATCCGCACTCGATAACATTACTCAGAAACAAGTATCAGACTCCTTAGATTCGTTGAAGTGCACCCGTATTGTGATTGCCCATCGTCTATCTACTATAAAGAATTGCAGCCGAATAATAGTGATAGATAACGGTAGTATAATAGAAGATGGTACGTTCCAGGAACTGTTAGACAAACAAGGCTACTTTGCAGAACTGGTTAAAAGACAACTCACTTAAGAACCTTTAGTAAGAACATACCCATCTTAATCATTGTATTCTACTATTCTTTTCAGAGTTCGTTTTATTGGATTATTCCATCTAGTAACAAATGGCTGACAAGATGATTATTGACAATCATCATAGGAGTTCCCTGAATATCATTCTTTTTGCACCATTCTTGCTGACGAGACGTTTCTTCTAAAAGTTGAGGCGTCTTTTCATATTGCTCATACATCTTGCGGAATTGATTAATCTTGGGAGATTCATACCATTTGACCAAAAGTCGCAAAGCGGCCTCTGGCCCGTTCTGTTGATATTCTGCAATAATTGAACCATGAACAGCACTATCATCATCAAATATGATTGACACCTTAAAGCGAGACAGTCTGCCTACAGAATAATATTCATATAATTTTGAAAATAAATCCTTGCAATGTCCACAGAAAGGACTAAGTAAGAAGAATAATTCCATCGCATTTTCATCTTTCGGATCAGAGATAGTTAAAGTAGATGCATTAGTTGTATCATATTCTTTTCCTGAATCAATAACATATTGAATAACATTTTTATTCTGCATCAACGACAAATAGTTTAATACCAACGAATCAGGATACTTTCTCAACTTTTGTACTAACTCGTAGACTTTATAACAAATATAAAATACAACGACATAGAGTGCTACAAATTCTATAAATGACAAGAAGCGAAAGCTATTAATGTCAACTCGGCCGAACAACAGTTCTACTACAAATATCATGACTAATGAGCATTGTACGCCCAGACAGTTTTTACACCAGGAATGTACAACAAAACTCTGATAAGACACACTCCATATCGGCATGATGATAGCAACACAAGATACTAATGCAAAAATCGGTTCGAAAGAAGGTAATACTAGAAATACGATAAAACTCGAGACAAAATAAGACAAACCAATAGCACCAAGAGAGTATAAGCCAAAGAGTTTGGATGCCGATGACTCCAATACGTTGTGACAACTGCCCGAACATTCATTAGATACGGTACGCCAACTGAAAAAAGCTCCAACCGACAATAATAAATATATGACCAACCTATGCCAATCTACGTTTCCAGGAGAATTGAATAAAGAGACAATAGCCAAAAAGACTAACGCCAAGACCGATACAATCGGTAAAGCATTGTTGAGTATGGTTCTGAACATATTCATGTAATAATGTGGTTCCATTCGCTTGCCGCCATCATTAACAATAAGAGCAATGCCATCCCAATTATTGACGAAATCATCAAGATCTTCGGGCTGACTCCTTAATACAGAATAATATCCGTGATAAGAAGCTATAAATGGATATTCCATTAGATTGATATCTTTATCTGCAATTCTTACAGCAGTAGTATGTACATCATAAGTCTCTAACAATTTCTTTATACCATACAAAGAATTGCTGTCTATACGACTTTCAAAGAGTTCATGAGCAAAAGAAAAGGTGTATTTCACATCCAAATCTTCCAATATTTTTTGAAAATAATGCATTGTTCGTTATATATTAATATCATGTTCTATTTCTTTCATTTTTATTCCTTCGAGATATTCTAGCATATACATCTTCTGTACTTTGCTAGTTCTTATAAAAGGAGCATATTGCTTGTTCAGCATTCTAAATGCTTCCTTATTGGAGTCGAGAATCATAAAAGATACACGCTTGATAGAAGTATCTAGCTTCATTTCTTGCACCAAATAGCAAAGAGGGATGATTGCTGCTCCACGATTAGTATACTCTTTGAAGCAGAAATGTTCTTCTATTATCACACAATCACCGAATCGTGAAACCGATATATAAGACACCGGAGTAGATTCGTCTTTCCAACATACAGTGCTTAACTTCAAATCCAAGTTTTGATATTGCTTAGGATGCATATCTATCGGTACTAACCTTTTATCCAGATCCAATTCATCGAAGAAAGATATCATATTTTTCATCATTACTGCAGGAGCGTCAGCAAAAGACGATATTTTATAGCCACGATTAAGAAGTCGTTGACTAATAGGAACCAATCTTTCTTTATACCAATAAACTAAAGGTTCATGACCTTCAATATCTTCCCGAAAAATTAAATAAATAGTTTGATTAGAAGAGATATTCATACCATTATCCACTGCATATTGTTCCAGCCAATTGGAAAAAGGAGAGTTGAATATAATTTTTAAATAATAATTCTTATGATAGCGTCTGCAATATTCTTTGGCCGAATCGAGAAGAGATTTCCCTATTCCCTTATGTCTTAATTCTTCTCTGACAAACACGAAAAAAGCGCTATATCCCCAAAAGTACGGCAACAACATGATCAATCCTCTTTCATTATCACCGAGGATTTTTCCTTTAGCCGACTTGACGATATCATAATAAAAGCTGATCTCCTCTCCGAATGAATCAACTTTTATATCATCCAATTTTATCAAATTGAAGACTGTTCTCATAAAAAATATTTTAGACTTGAATAACAGCTAGTGTCAATCAAAGATCAAAGCATTTGCCCCATATATTCCAAGAACATCTCAGGTTCTGCAAACATAAAGCTTTGGTCTTAATTTCGCTACAATTAGTGATACCTACTTTATCTATATATAGTCCCGAACCTGTAATATTCTGAAGTACTTCATCAGGTAGTTCTTTATCATCTATATGTTTCTTATTCATAACGTTCTTGTTTTATCCTTCTACAATATTATCCTAAACACTAAGACTAGAATACCCATAAAAAAGATAACTTCAATCATCCAGCGGGTATACTTTTTCATTTGTATGACAACAAATTTAGTAAAATATTCCATTTATTAGTTTTCAAATAAACAAAACGTCATTAATATTATTCAAAAGTAGTTTGCATATCTTCAAAAACTACTACCAAAAGCGGCTTTAGACAAAAAAATACCGCAAAGAGACTAAAACCTCTTTGCGGTATTATATTATTTCGACAAACAATAATTTGCGAAACTCGTGGTCTTACTGACGATAGTTTTCTACATCATCAAGATTCAAGTTCTGAACAAAATCATTGTTTCTTGCAACTTCTGCTTCGGCATAGCGAACATAAACATTGGCTGTCTTGCGATACAAATCAGCATCAGCAGTTGCCGACTTAATCAATAAGTGAGACATGATGATATGTGCTGCCATTTCTACCAAATGACGAGCAGAAAGATCTAAGAATGATTGATCTTTAAGTTCTTCTACCTTAGCAACGCAAGCTGCATATTTCTCGGTCATCGCAGCAACACGTTGTTTGAGCGGAGCAAACTCAGGAGCTACTTCTTCTACCTCGAATTCACGAATCATATTGAGGTACGAACCATTCGTTACATAACGAATAGCAGCAACCACCTGCAACTGAGTAGTACCTTCGTAGATAGAAGTGATACGAGCATCGCGATAAAGGCGTTCACAAGCATAGTCTCTCATGAAACCCGAACCGCCGTGAATCTGAATACAATCGTAGGCATTCTGATTGGCAAACTCACTACCCATACCTTTGACAAGCGGAGTCAAGCTATCTGCCAGTTTAGAATATGTTTTCTGTTCTTTGCGTTCTTCGGGAGTCAGCTTACGTTCTTTAGAGATATCATCAAGAACCTTGTAAACATCTACCATACGAGCTGTTTCGTAAAGCAGGCAACGAGAAGCTTCCAACTTAGCCTTCATCACCGACAACATCTCATCGACTGGAAGGAAGTTGATAATCTCTTTACCAAACTGCTTACGATCTTTAGCGTATGCCAAAGCTTCGTTGTAGGCAGCCTGTGAGATACCAACACTCTGAGCAGCAATACCCAGACGAGCAGCATTCATCAAAGCCATAACGTATTTGATAAGACCTAACTTACGGTCGCCGCAAAGTTCGCATTTGGCATTCTTATAAACAAGTTCGCAAGTTGGAGAGCCATGAATACCCATTTTATCCTCGATACGACGGACATTAACGCCACCGTCACGTTTGTCGTAGATAAACATTGAAAGTCCGCGACCATCGGTAGTACCCTCTTCCGAACGAGCCAGTACCAAGTGGATATCAGAATCACCATTCGTGATGAAACGTTTCACACCATTAAGGCGCCAGCAGTTGTTGGCCTCATCAAAAGAAGCTTTCAACATCACCGACTGCAAGTCAGAACCTGCATCAGGTTCGGTAAGGTCCATTGACATGGTTTCGCCGGCACAGATACGAGGAATGAAACGTGACTTTTGGTCTTCGTTAGCAAACTCATAAATAGTCTCAGCGCAATCTTGCAATCCCCAAAGGTTTTCGAAAGCAGCATCGGCGCGGCTCACCATATCGGCAGCCATAATATAAGGAGTAACCGGGAAGTTAAGTCCACCGAAACGGCGAGGCATATCCATACCCATCAATCCGGCTTTACGGCAAGATTCCAAGTTGGCTTTTGTACCACTGGCATAATCTACACGACCGTTGGCGCAGTGAGGACCTTCGAGGTCAATATCTTTAGCATTCTGTGCAATGACGTTTTCGCAAAGATCACCAATATCAGTCAGCACCTTATCGTAGCTGTCTATAGCATCTTCGAAATCAACAGGAGCGAAATCGTACTTGTCCTTATCGGCAAAGTTACGTTCTTTCAGTTCTACGATTCGCTTCATGAGCGGATGGTTCAAGTGGTGCTTGAGTTCCGGAGTATCTGTATAAAAATTGCTCATACTTTTTTCTGTTATTAAATCAACGTTTTATTTGCTGTGCTGCTTGTAATACTTAATCATCTTAGGAAGAACCTCTTCGATAGAACCTGTGATAACATAATCTGCTATCTGATTGATAGGAGCAGCAGGGTCGGTATTGACAGAGATAATAATGCTACTATCCTGCATACCGGCAATATGCTGAATCTGTCCGCTGATACCGCAAGCAATATAAAGTTTAGGACGAACGGTTACACCGGTCTGACCAATCTGACGGTCGTGTTCGATGAATCCAGCGTCGACAGCGGCACGACTTGCGCCGACTTCTGCATGAAGCACATCGGCCAACTTGTAGATAAGGTTGAAGTTTTCTTTCGAACCTACACCATAACCACCGGCAACAACAATCGGTGAACCTTTCAGATTGTTCTTTGATTTCTCTACGTGGCGTTCAATCACCTTAACGAGATAATCCGAAGCATCGGTATATTTTTTAGGATCGTGGTTGATGACTTCTCCTTTATAATTGGCATCAAGAATTTCTTTCTTCATCACACCTTCACGAACAGTAGCCATTTGAGGACGATGTTCGGGATTGACAATAGTAGCGACGATGTTACCACCAAAGGCGGGACGAATCTGATAAAGCAGATTCTCGTAGGTCTTACCGCTCTTCTTATCTTCATGGCTACCGATTTCGAGTTCGGTACAGTCGGCTGTCAAACCGCTGGTCAGTGCAGAAGAGACACGTGGGCCAAGATCACGTCCAATAACTGTAGCTCCCATCAGTGCAATCTGAGGTTTCTCTTCTTTAAAGAGATTGACCATGATAGCCGAATGAGGAGCAGAAGTATAAGGATACAAGCCTTCGCCATCGAAAAGATGAACACGATCTACACCGAAAGGCAACACTTGCTTTTCTACACCATTAAGATTTGTTCCGATAACTACCGCTTCGAGTTGGCAACCAAGTTGATTAGCCAGCGAACGGCCTTTGGTAAGAAGTTCCAAACTGACGTCGGCAACTATACCATCTTCTATTTCGCAATATACAAATAAGTTGTTCATACTCTATCCGATTATCTTGTTATCTAACAGTTCAACAATGAGGCTTTCTACATCGCCGTCGGCACCGGTAAGAGTTTTGCTCTCTTTGGCCTGGAAAACGATATTGCGTACAGCCTTTACTTTTGTAGGTGATCCGTTGAGACCGCATTGTTGCAAATCACCATTCACATCGGCAACAGTCCATTCTGTAAGATTCAGATAAGAACGTTCGTTGTAGAGTTCGGTATACTTGAGGTTTTCGCCCAAAGCATTCTTCTCTTGTGCACCGAGAGCGCGTTTGTATTTCATCACCAAACGAGCATTGCGAGGACGACAAGGAGCAGCCGAACCATTGATAGTGATAAGAATAGGAAGTGGAGCCTCAACAGTTTCGACACCACCATCTATATGACGTTTGATAGTAATCTTCTTGTCTTCTACCTTCAGAATCTCCTCGGCGTATGTCACTTGAGAGAGTCCCAGTTTCTGAGCAACTTGCGGGCCTACCTGAGCAGTATCACCATCGATAGCCTGACGACCACCAATAATAATATCGTAATCGCCTATCTTGCGGATGGCAGTAGCCAAAGCGTATGATGTAGCCAAAGTATCGGCACCAGCAAAAGCGCGATCGGTGAGTAGATAACCATTGTCGGCTCCTCTATAAAGTCCTTCGCGGATAACTTCTGCGGCACGTCCAGGGCCCATCGTCAGAATGGTGACAGTTGAACCTGGGAAAGCATCTTTAAGACGAAGAGCTTGCTCAAGAGCATTGAGGTCTTCGGGATTAAAGATTGCAGGTAGAGCCGAACGATTGATAGTTCCTTCGGCTGTCATGGCATCTTTCCCCACGTTGTGTGTGTCGGGTACTTGCTTTGCCAATACAACAATTTTTAAACTCATACTGTAAATCTTATTTTATTAATTCGAATTTTCGCGGTGCAAAGTTACTCATTTGCTTTGTACTGGCAAGCAAACTTCGGTAAAAAATGCACAAAACGTTTTGATTTGAGCAAAAGAAGGCAATAAAAGACATAAATATATCTTGTTCTTGAAATGATATGGCTTATAGTTTCATACTTTAATCCTAACTTTTTTAATCCACTCAAAAGTCGATTTGCTATCCTTTATTATAATAAAAATAGAAGAGATTACATTATTTCCTCAATAATTTCTCTACCATTTCAACTTTATCTGTATATTTGTAAGGAAAATCAACTAGAATTGCGAAACATGGAAACTTATAAGCCAGAAATTGTAGAACTTCTTAAACGAGTAGAGCAAAAGTATTCTAAAGGATTGAATACAACGACCGACTTCGAAGAGTTTTCTCTTCATCTTAAAGCATTGAATATAGGCGATGTATCTGCCTCAACGATGAAACGTTTATTTGGATACGTCAATGATATGCACACACCGAGAATGTTTACCCTGAATGTACTATCTCATTATATAGGATTCCTTGATTTTGCAGCTTTCTGTGCCGATTTGAAGACGAGTCCTATCTATAATTCTTCTTTCTTCTCGGCAGACCAGATTCTGACTAAAGAACTAAAAGAGGGGGATAAAGTAGAGATAGGCTGGGCACCCAATCGTTATGTTCTATTGCTCTTCAAAGGCAATATGCTCTATGAAGTGATTGAATCCAAACAATCCAAATTGCTGGCTGGCGATTGTTTTGAAGTCGTATCCTTTCAAAAGGGACAACCGATGATGCTACCTTTCGTTTTGCGTGACAATCAACGCACCCCTCC
>DAIUBN010000087.1:0-11904 GCA_036846645.1 Bacteroidaceae bacterium
CCTCAATTCAGTAAATATGATGAGGTAATTCAGAACACTAATAATATTAATAATCCTCATCTAAGTTGGCCTCTACCTGCTCGAAAAGCTCTCGAGGAATATGTGGCCAAGGGAGGAGGATTATATATACTTCATTCTGCCAACAATTCTTTTCCAGATTGGGAAGAATATAACAAAATGATTGGTTTGGGATGGAGAAAAAGCTCTTATGGCTATTCTTTGGAACTCAATGCAGAAGGTACTATTACACGTCATCAGCCTGGAGAAAGCGGATCTACAACACATGGTAAACGTTTCGATGCTGTGATTATAAAGTTGAACGAGAATCCTATCAATAAAGGTTATCCAGCAAAGTGGATGACAGCCGATACAGAAGTTTACGTCGACTCTCGCGGACCGGCTGAAAATCTTACTGTGCTCTCTTATGCCTTCGATATCAATTCGCAAAAGTATTGGCCTACAGAATGGGCCGTTCGTTATGGAAAAGGGCGGGTATATAATTCTGTTATGGGACACTTGTGGAAAGGAGATGTATATCCTAAAGCTTGGCGTTGCACAGGATTTCAGACTACTTTGTTGAGAGCTGCCGAATGGGTCGCAACGGGTAAGGTTACATCTCGTATTCCTTCCGATTTCCCCGGTGTAGACAAAGTAAGTTTGCGCCCCGAGGAAGAATTTATGGAAGGAAAATAGCAGATAATTGTTTTATTGCCAATTATCTGTTCTGAAAGGAATAAGTGGTAATCCCCTCGTATTTTTTACATTGCCGGGTTGGAAGTTCTTGAAGCAATATCTAACGGCCAAGGGTTCAGTAACTTCGCTTGAAGAAACTTCTATCTGTAGGTTGTTCACCATTTTGGCCTTGGCAGAATGAAATACTTTATCTGCGCCTGCCACTTCGAAACCTTCCATTCCATCGAGACGGTTGAAACCATCTGTGATGTGATTGAAAGAGAGAATGGCTCTTCCTTCTTTAATTTCCATTGATTTGAACGACGGACTATTAGCAGAGATACCTTCCATCTTATAGGTATTGGCAAGAGCAAGATAGCAAAGTCTTTTGCCAATCTGTTCTTTTTCTTTAGGGTGAATATTGTTCTGCTCATAGGACTCTACGAGGTCATTGGTGCAGGCAATTCCGCTGTTAGGGATGATTTGAGAAGCTTTATATTGAGCTTCGCGAAGAAAAGCTGCACTTATACCGTCTCCTCCATATTGATAGGGAGCGATTTCTACAAGATAGAAAGGTATATCACCTTCGCACCAGCTATCGCGCCATAACTTTGCCATTGTAGCCAGTCGATCGGCGTAGGTTGATGCTCTGCCTACATTGGATTCTCCTTGATACCATAGAAATCCTTTGACTGTATAGCCGATAATAGGGTGGAGCATGCCGTTGTACATGATTTCAGGTTTCATCCATTCTGTATAAGTCTTACTTTCCATTTTCTTGAGATCAATATCGCTATAACCTTTCAGTATATTCTCTGGCAACCATCCTTCGACAGTAGAACCACCCCAACTGCATACCAATATGCCGACAGGAACATCGAGCACTTTATTCAGTTCGATAGCAAAATGGTAGGCGGTAGCACTAAAGTCGCCTGCATTCTTCGAATTGGATACTTTCCAACTGCCATTGCAATGGTCTTGTGGAGTCATTGCACCTTTTTTCTCAACTTTGAGACAGCGTATGCCTTTGTGTGTTCCGGCTTCGGCAATCAGTTCGTTGGCATTGGCGATAGGGCAATTCCAAAATCCGTTCAGTGTGATTTCCATGTTGCTTTGGCCTGAGCACATCCATACTTCACCAATAAGAATATTATTCACTTTGAGAGCTTCGCCATCTGATATTATTAGTGTTTGTGGAGTATAAGAAGCTGCAGGAGTAGTTAATTGCGTTTTCCAATTGCCATCTTCATTACTTTTGGTAGTGACAATTTTACCACTCCACGAGCATTTGATGCTTATATTGGCATTTGCCTTTGCCTTACCCCAAATGTTGGTTCGTGCAGATTGTTGTAACACCATATTGTCGCTAAATAAACCCGGCAGAACTATTTTTGCATCAGCCGAAAGATATATTCCTAATAAAAGGAATAAAGAGAGAAGTCTATTAATCTTCATTGTTTAGAATAATGTTAAATCAGATTGAGTATAGTTTATTATGTTAGCTGCAAATGTAGTAGTTTTTTGTGAATAAACTATTCAACACTTTGAATTTCTTGAAAATTAAAGTTAATGATTTAAATAACGCTAAAAAGTTTCCTATTTATTGGTAAGCATGTTAACTTTGTTGCCTTAAAAATAATAAAACAGATAATTATGCGTTTCAATAAGCTGCTTCCGTTATTATTCATAATGGCTATTGTGTTAACCTCTTGTGGTCATAGCTATACGGTAAAAGGTACTTCTTCTGTCTCTTATATGGATGGGAAGACTTTATTTCTCAAAGTGTTGAAAAATGATAAGTGGGTCAATCTGGATTCGGCAGAAGTCGTTCATGGACAATTCAAAATGAAGGGAAGTATCGATTCTATCATGGTCGCTTCGCTCTATATGGACGATCAGAGTTTGATGCCTGTAGTGATGGAAAGTGGTACAATAAAGATTGATATTACTGATGACGATATGAAGGTGAGCGGCACTCCACTCAACGATAAACTCTATACCTTTATAAATAAGAAGAACGAACTTGACCAAAAGTTGCAAGACCTGGATCATAAATCTACTCAGATGATGGTGCAAGGTGTTGACGAATCGAGTATCCGCATGCAATTGGGCAGTGAGGCAGAATCTATCAATAATCAAGCAAATGCCTTAATAAAGAACTTTATCAAAGACAATTATGAGAATGCGCTTGGTCCGAGTGTCTTCATTATGCTTTGTAGCAATATGCCATATCCGATAATGACACCGCAGTTGGAGGAACTGTTGAAGGACGCTCCCGATTCATTCAAAAACAATGAATTGGTGAGTGAGTTTATTTCTAAAGCTCACGAAAATGCCAAACTCATGATGGAACAACAACGTATGGACCAGAACGAGGTGATGCAGAAACAACAGGCTCAGCAAGGTCAGGCACAGCAAGGACAAGCTCCTCAGGGTGGTCAGGCTCAGGGCGGTGCTCAAGGTGGAATGCAGATGCCACAACAGAATCTCCCTTCGGCAGACGGACAATAATTAGATAGAAATATAAATCAAATAAAAACCGCATTCAGTCCTTTTGGGTTGGATGCGGTTTTTTTAATATCGAATAGAGTGAAGTAACGTTCTATATCTTTTTAGATCTCATGCTACTATATCTCATATAAGATTTTAGATTGTCGCATCTACTAAGTCCTTGTTGGACAAAATAAGATGCATTGCGGTAAGAATTGAGTTGTGCAAAGTAATTGGCTTGAATACTCGACGGGTGATATCTCACTACGTCTTTCATCTTATTTGTGTCATATTCCCAAGTTCTCCACGGACTATTTTGAACGACAGAAGCAAGTGCAAACAGACAATTTACTTGATTGCTGATAGATTTGTTTAGCTTCATCGAAGTTTCGAGACAACTCTTGGCACGATCTGCAAAATATTTGATAGAGTGTGCAACGTAGTCATTTCCGTCTCGGCTCATCACGCTCCAACCATAATTAATATATGCCCAGCAATATCCATCTACAGTGAGCTGAGTATACTTCTTGGCCATTTGATAGTTGATATCTGCACGTTCTTTCTCATTGGTTGCCAGTGTGAGGCGTTGTTGCAATGCCAACATGCTGTTACAATAGATAAGTTTAGGGTTCACAGTAAGTGGCGTCTTCACAAATCTCTTCTTATCGAGTACTTTGCGTTGCTTCCAAGCATACCACAATGGATATGAGCTTTCAGCATGCAGATAGGGAGAGATATTCATGGCAGAGATGAACTGTAGAGATACCGGCTTAAGGTATTCGATGGCTTTGGCATAATCTTCGATTCGAATATATTTGGTACCGATAAGCTCGTTATAGTAGTTCATGTCTTGGTAGCAATGAGATATGGCAAATTGTTGCAAATCAGTACCTTTATCGGGATGAGATAATAATTCTTTATAGGCGGCAACATCCTTCACATCGGCAGAGTCGAGCAACGAGAAGTAATAATCGTTGTAATCACCATAATAATATCCTTCTTTCCAATCACCTTTGTATTTAAGGGCTCTCTTATTTTGACGGAAATCCAAATTGATGAATTCGTTCTCCATTCCGGTGAGGGCAGCCGCAGTACTAAACTTGCCGGCTTTAAGATAGCTTGGAGTAAGATTGAAGAGTACGATACGTTGAAGAGCATCCGAATAGTGATTGCGTCTGTTGTAGTAGCTGAAATCATTCGCTTTGGATTCGTTCTTTGCTTTCGAAATGAGCCAGCGTAGTTCACTCAAAGCATAATTGTCGAATGATGAAGAAGATTCGACATTTTTCGATTGAACAAAGAATCGCAGAATGCGGATATTCTCTTTCATTCTCGGAGTGCCTTGCAAAGAGTTGGCTTCGTCTAGTTCGCTTATGGCAGACTTATTATCTCCCAACAGATACGCAAAATAGGCCGAAGCCGATTTCCATAGGGCAGGCTGCTGTATTTTGCCTTCATCAATTACTTGTTTAGCGAAAGATCTGAATTCTTTCATCTCTGTCATGACAACATTTCTAAGAGAATCGGCTTCTTTATCATCGCTCCATACAGGGTGAAGGTCGTTGTCCAAAGCATTGACATAATCCTGAATAAGGTAGGGGAATGCCACAGATTGGGGAGCTTCGGCATATAACTTACGAATACCTTTGAGCTGTATATCGTCTTTGAAGCACCAACGCAAACTTTGCAAATCGCCCACTTTGGCATAAAACTCGCGAGCTTTCTCACGCTGTCCGTCTTTAAACCAATAGCTAGCCAAATAACCCTGAGCAAGCATCTTGATATCACCATCGCCATATTTGGCTTGATAATCATTCCATAGTTTCTGACAGCCGTTCTTATCATTATTATAATAGGCGGCTCTCATTGCCATGAGCCAATAACGGTTGCTCAATTTGGACGAACTAGCAATATGGCTCGAAGCATCTTTCTGCAAGTAAGCCCACATCTGTTTGTTGCGGGCAAGCTGCTCTTTAGTAGGATAATCCCACGGACCGGAAGGGGTGATGCTACGCATTTGTCGCATCAGTCCGAAATAATGAGCACCGTCGGTATCTCCTCGTTGTTGCAAGAATTTGATGAGTGTATTGAACTTCGTTCCGTCACCATTGAACAATCCATCTTGTATGGTCTTCTCGTTCATCGTTTTGCCGAAATATGATTTCCAAAACTTGAGTTGACTGCCATAGAAGGACTGATTGAAGGCAAACAAATCATTGTAATTAAATACGCTGAACATATTGCACATTTCTGGTGTGTAATAGTCGGTGCAGGCATTGGCTCGGTTACTCCCGAGACAAATAAATACACTAATTGCGAAAAATCTGATCCATTTCATGAGTAGTAATTTTATTATTGTGAATTGAATTCAAACTGAATACTACGACCTGACGGTTGATATCAGGACGTTTCTTTTCGAGCATGGATTGCACGTTTAGTATCATCTTGGCAGATACCTCGTCAACCTTTACTTCGTCTCCGGCTCTGACCATCATACCGAAAGTGCCGGGGTCGGGAACAGGTATCGAATGAGAACGGACAACACGATATTTGTCGGGTGCCACCTTATTATATATGGTAGAGTCCGAAAGATCGACTTGGCGAAGGATAGTGCGAAATATACCTTCCTCGAATAGCAGATTCCAACTGAAAATTGGGTAAGCTCCACAGAGAGGCAATGAGTACGACTGGAGATGACTGCCAACGAATTGTGCTACATCTTTGATATCGAGAATAGAACTCTTTGCTTTGTAATCATGCAGGTTACCGGTGTTGTAGCACATCAATACGCCATAATCTACAGGTGGTACGGGTTGTACGAGTTGATGTAGTCTGATGGTTGCCGAAAGCAGATATTTGCCTTGAGCATTAAGCAGGTTCTTGATATCTTTGAGCAGTTGGAAATAAGCGGCACGTGAACTATTGGTCCAGTCACAGTCTATCTGCAGTTCGTCAATATTGATATTGTTGGTAGCAGCCATTGTGAGCACTCGTTTGACAATATGTTCTGCCAATAAGCTGGATTGTTGCAAGCAATGATGCTCAATGAATACTACCGGTATGATTTTTATACCGTTGGGTACTTTCGATTCGAACTGTACCGTTCCGATAGGAACAGGTTGATGGGCCTTATCGAAATCGACATCGAAAAACCTTAGATAGATTTTCTTAACAGCATGTTGCCTCAGAAATTGCAATTCTGAATTGTCGAGCTGAAAAGCTGTCTTCCAATAATAGACAGATGCAGCAGGTTCTGGAATGGCTTTGTCACGAGAGTTGGAGCATGACGTCAATTCCATAGTGCAAGTAATAATCAGAAAGTAAAACAATAATTTTTTCATTTCAATTCATCTTCGATTATATATATATCGATTGGCAAAGGTAGTCAATCTCTATAACATTCTACTTATTATTTTTTATTCTTTCTTTTCTATTTTGATATATTTTTTGTGTCTCACCAATCTCTTTATTTCATTATCAGGGAAATATGTACAATTATCAGTAATTGATATAATTTGTTTGTCATATTCTTCTGTTATCTTTGCCACAAGAAACCGAAGATTAGCTTTGTGTTATGAACGATTGATAACAAAATATGAAAGTTAGAAAGAAAGCGATGTGGTTGACATTACTGTTGATATTAATTCTGGCTATTTCATCATTGATAGCCTATAGTTATCCCGCAATTGGTAGAGCGCCAAGTGGGGAGCGCCTGGAAAGAATATTGTATTCATCAAATTATAGAAATGGACATTTCCACAATCAGCATGCAACGGTGCTGATGACATCAAAAGAGAATAGATGGAAAGCACTCTGGAAGTTCTTGTTTGCTCATTATAAAGATCTGAAGCCCTCTAAGCCTCTTCCAACTGTGAAGACCGATCTCCTTCATCTTGACAGAAGTGAAGAAATCATCGTGTGGTTTGGTCATTCTTCTCTTTTTATACAGACCGGTGGAAAACGAATACTTGTTGATCCCGTGCTCACAAGTCGGCTTCCTGTTTCGTTGATGATGAGACCCTTCAAAGGTACCGATATCTATTCTCCCGATGATATTCCCGAAATAGATTATCTTCTTATCACTCACGACCATTGGGATCATTTGGATTATGGGACGGTGAAATCGATCAAAAATAGAGTAGGAAAGGTGATTTGTCCGCTCGGTGTAGGCGAAGATTTCGAATATTGGGGATTTTCAAGTGACAAGATTATCGAAATGGATTGGAATGAGACTTTACGCCTTGGCGGTGAAATGAAGATTCACTGTTTGCCAGCCCGTCATTTTTCAGGAAGATTTTTGAATAGTAATGTCACGCTATGGGCTTCATTCTTGATTGATGGTCCGAAGCGTATCTACTTATCGGGCGATAGCGGTTACGACACTCACTTCTTGGAGATAGGGAAGAAATATCCCGATATCGACTTGGCGATAATGGAAAACGGGCAGTACAACAAAGATTGGAATCTTATTCATGATATGCCCGATATGCTACCACAAGCTATAGCCGACTTGCATCCTAAGGCGGTGATGACCGTTCATAATTCTAAGTTTGCGTTGAGCAAACATCCTTGGTACGAACCGCTCGACAATATCTATCGTGCATCGCAAGGCAAACCATATAAATTGCTGACGCCGATGATAGGCGAGAAGATAGAACTCGACAACGCAAATTATCAAACAAAGAAATGGTGGTGATCAATATATATTCTTCTTCGGTTCATGAAGAAAAACTTGTCGCATAAAGAAGAGTTCTTTAAATTGAACTTTAATTTATTAAAATACAAGCTTTATTTTTTGAAATAAAGGCTTAATTTATTAAAATACAAGCTTAATTTTTAGAAGTGTTCAATAAGTGTCAAACATTTATACTTTAATAATCGAGTTATTCTTCAAGAATAGTAACCAAATAGACCTATTATCTCGTCATTAATAATAAATTTCATTCCTCATTTATTTTGTATTACACTCGGTTTGCACTATCTTTGTACCTATATAAGATAAATTATCATGGGAATTTTCAGTTTTTTTTCGAAGCAAAACAAAGATACGCTTGACAAAGGCTTGTCGAAGACCAAAGAGAGTGTTTTTGGAAAGATTGCTCGCGCCGTTGTGGGTAAATCTAAGGTTGATGACGATGTCCTTGACAATTTGGAGGAAATCCTCATTACATCGGATGTTGGTGTTGAAACAACGCTCAAAATAATAGACCGTATTCAAAAGCGTGCTGCTGCCGATAAATATATGAACACTAGTGAGTTGAATAATATTCTTTGCGAAGAGATAGAAGCACTGCTCAATGAAAATAATACGGAAGATATTGATAGCTTTGACATACCTGCCGATAAAAAGCCATACGTTATTATGGTAGTCGGTGTAAATGGCGTGGGTAAGACGACGACAATCGGTAAGATTGCCAATAAATTTAAACAAGCCGGTAAGTCTGTCTATCTTGGCGCTGCCGATACTTTCCGCGCTGCCGCTATTGAGCAGTTGGAAATATGGGGCGATAGAGTAGGAGCTCCTGTTATTAAACAAAAGATGGGTTCCGACCCCGCATCTGTGGCATTCGATACACTCAATTCGGCTGTTGCCAATAATGCCGATGTGGTATTGATTGATACTGCCGGTCGTCTTCACAATAAAATCAATTTGATGAACGAGCTGACTAAGATAAAGAATGTAATGAAGAAGGTTGTTCCTGGTGCTCCTAACGAGGTGTTGCTGGTGCTTGATGGTTCTACAGGACAGAATGCTTTCGAACAGGCTAAGCAATTCACCCTTGCTACTGAGGTGACAGGACTTGCAATCACCAAACTAGATGGTACTGCCAAAGGCGGTGTTGTAATTGGTATTTCAGACCAATTCAAGATTCCCGTTAAATATATTGGACTAGGTGAAGGTATTGATGATTTGCAGGTTTTCAGAAAGAAAGAGTTTGTAGAATCTCTATTCGATAAGAAGTCATGAGAAAACGCAAAGTAGATATCATCACAATGGGATGCTCAAAGAATCTTGTCGATTCGGAACATCTTATTCGTCAGTTCGAGGCTAATGGATTTAGTGTGGAACATGACCCCGAAGTTCCTAAAGGCGAAATAGCAATAATCAATACATGTGGTTTCATCGAAGCGGCCAAGCAAGAATCAATCGATATGATATTGGAGTTTGCTCAAGCCAAAGACGAAGGCAGGTTGAAAAAGCTTTTCGTAATGGGTTGTTTGTCCGAACGATATATGAACGATCTTGCAGCCGAGATACCTCAAGTAGATAAGTTTTATGGCAAGTTCAACTGGAAAGAAGTTCTCTCCGATTTGGGCAGCGAATATCATAAGGAATATGACAATGAACGTACGTTGACCAATTCTTCGCATTATGCTTATCTGAAGATATCAGAAGGTTGTAACAGACATTGTTCGTATTGCGCTATTCCTATCATGACTGGCAATCATCAATCCCGACCGATGGAAGAAATCATTGCAGAAGTGAAATCATTGGTAAAACAGGGTGTAAAGGAATTCCAGGTTATTGCTCAAGAACTTACATACTACGGGCTGGATTTATATAAGGAGAAGAAGATTGCCGAGTTGGTAGAACGTATATCCGATCTGCCTGGTGTAGAATGGATTCGGCTTCATTATGCCTATCCGGCTCAGTTCCCTATGGAATTGCTTCGGGTAATTCGCGAAAGAGATAACGTCTGCAAGTATTTGGACATCGCTTTTCAGCACATCAGTAATCACATGCTCGAGCTGATGCTTCGTCATGTGACCAAAGAAGATACATATAGCTTGATAGAGAAGTTCCGTCAGGAAGTGCCCAATCTCTGCATCCGTACAACGTTGATGGTAGGGCATCCGGGAGAAACTGAACAAGATTTTGAAGAACTCAAAGAATTTGTAGAGAAAGTACGATTCGATAGAATGGGTGCTTTTACTTATTCGGAAGAAGAAGGAACGTATGCAGCTCTTCATTATAAAGACGATGTGCCGGCAGATGTGAAACAAAAACGCTTGGATGAGTTGATGGCTATTCAAGAGAAAATAGTTGCCGAACTATCTGCAAAGAAGATAGGACAAACGCTGAAGACAATAATTGATAGGGAAGAGGGCGACTACTTTATAGGAAGAACAGAGTTCGATTCGCCCGAAGTAGATCCCGAAGTCTTGATTAAGAAAGAAGAGCATAAATTGAATATCGGTGAGTTCTACCAAGTGAAGATTACCGATTCTGATGAATTCGATTTGTACGGTACAGTAATTTGAGTGATATAATAGCAGAGATAGGAGGTTGCCTTGAACAATAAGGAATTTATTCAAGAATTGTCGAAACGTCTCGATTTGTCGAACGAAGAGGCGCAAAAGGATGTCCAGAAGTTGATCAATACGATGGTCGGTCAGCTTCAAGGCGAAGATGCCAGTATCGTTATCCCCAATTTTGGAGCCTTCGAAGTGAAGAAGAAGATGGAACGTATATCGGTCAATCCCGCCTCTCAACAGCGCATGCTCATTCCTCCTAAGTTGTCTTTGGCTTTTCGTCCTTCGCCCAAAACCAAAGAGATGTTTAAATAGATATTGATAAGTAAACTTTTATCGTAGAATGGCAGAGAAAGTGACATTGCAGAGTCTGATTGAAATCTTTTGTAAAGAAAATCAATTGGGTAAAGACTTGGGTGAATCCTTGGTCAAGACTTTCTTTGACGTGATAGTAGAAGGTCTGCAACGTGATAAGATAGTGAAGATAAAGGGACTTGGAACTTTCAAGATTATCGAGATAGAACCTCGCGAAAGTGTCAATGTCAATACTGGCGAACGTTTTCAGATAGCGGGTCACAACAAAGTCTCTTTTGTTCCCGATGGAGCTATTAAAGATTTGATTAATCAACCCTTTGCCAGTTTTGAAACAATATTACTGAACGACAAAGTGAAGTTTGATGATAAGCAAGAAGATATTTCCGATTTTAATGGTGTAATAGAAACTGTATCTGATACAAAAGATATCGAAAGCGATGACTCAATTCATCCTGTATCTTCTATTGCTGAATTAGATCTGATTAGTAATGAACAAGAAAAACTAAACAATATGGAAACTGACGAAACAAAACCGAATATCTCGAATGACGACATTATCGAACAACCCAAAGAAGATGTGTTGAAAGAGACCTCTGTTGAAGATTCTAAATCTGAAATAACTGATGAACCAATAGCATCAGATGATAAGTCAACGAATGAACCTATTTTGGAGAAAGAACCGTCTGTTGAGGAACCGAAAGAATTGAAATCGGATGTTGATAAAATCATTGCTAGCGAGTTAGGTAATGCTCCAAAGCCCATTGTGATTGATAATCTGAATGATAGGCCTAAAAGAAAGAAGGGTAAACACAGAGATGAATATTTTAGTCCGAAAGTGGCCATGGGCATTCTCTCTACTCTTATTATTTTGGCTTTCTGTTATGTCATCTATTGGTTTATTGCTCCCGAGACACCTATACAACCTGTTGTTGATTCAACTAACAGTTTTGCTAAGTCACCAGATTCTCTATTGGATCATGTGCCCAATCAGAAGAATGATACATTAACAATGGCCGACAAAGCGTTGATGCTATCTCAGTCTAGTGATTTGGATGCCATGGACGATTCGTCAAAAGAGAATCTCGTCAAAATGGTGCAAGCAGATCAAAAGTTGTCAGAGACACAGAAAGCATCAGCAAAAACTGTATCTGCCAAACCTGCCAATCATCAGTC
>DAIUBN010000088.1:0-11891 GCA_036846645.1 Bacteroidaceae bacterium
AAGAAGTATCATGCCCAAGATGCAACCGAATGTCATCGACAGCCAGAAGTAACTAACAGCATGGGCTCCTGCTCCCTGCGGATCGATGCCATGATACTGACTCAAAAAAGTACTCATAAAGTCGGCTGTACCCTGTTCGGTACTGACATAACAGAAGATGCCCAAGAAGAAAAGCCATACATACTTTTGCTTGAACAAGAGAAGATAAGACTCCTTGCTACCGGCTTTCTCGTCTTCTTTGAGTTCGATACTCGGGAACTTGGCAAAGAGCACAGAAAGTACCATTATTAACAATAGGATGGCAAAGACCCAATATAGGGCTACCCAAGGCATATCGTCGGGAGTGAGAGCAGCCAGCGCATCGAGAATGACATTCTTGCCGGCAACATATTGAGAGACCGAAAGGTGACTTATCAGATAAGTATAAACAAACGGACTGAGTGCAGAAGCCACGCCAAAAACAAATTGTGCAACCTCGGCAACAAAAGCATAGTTCTCTTCGCCCCCAACAGCACGTTGCAACGGGTTGAGAACAGTTTGAAGCATTGCCATACCTAGTCCGATAATGAAACACGAAGTCAATAGCACCGGATAGGTGGGAACTAACGCAAAGAGCAAAGCACCTATAAAAGGAATGATAAAGCCGATAGAAAGTACCAACTTCTCGCCATAACGATCGATAAGAATACCAGCCGGAATTGACATGATAGCATAGGCAATGAAGAAAGATGTTGGAATGAAACCCGCCAAAGCCAAGTCTTTGAGATGGAAATTATTAATGATGTCGGGAATAATAGGACCAATGATGTTCGTTATAAAAGAAATGGTAAACCAAAACACCATAATAAGGGTCAACATTCCAATATTCTTTTTCATGATAAACGCTCTTTTATATCGTCTAGTATTTTATACAATTCTTCTAAAGTTTCTGCTCTCAGCATAGCAATTCGGGTAGGGCGGAAATCGGCTATACCTTTAAATATAGGCGAAGCAGCCAAATGACGACGTACATGCAGAATGCCTCCGTGCTCTCCCAATCGGTTCACACTGTCGGCAACTTGGTCGCGCAGCACATTGAGATACCATTCGAAAGGTTTCTTTTCAGGCAGTTCGCCTGTCTGTAGATAATGCTTCACTTCTTCGAATATCCACGGTCTGCCAAAGCTGGCACGACCTATCATGATGGCATCTACACCGTACTTATCGAAACACTCTTTGGCTCTTTCGGCAGTTGTGACATCTCCATTACCAATAATAGGAATATTCATCCGCGGATTGTTCTTCACCTCGCCTATCAATGTCCAATCTGCCTCACCGGTATACATCTGAGAACGAGTCCGACCGTGAATAGTCAATGCTGAGATACCACAATCCTGAAGTTGTTCGGCAAGGTCGACAATCACACGATGCTCCATATCCCAACCCAGGCGAGTCTTCACCGTCACCGGAATCTTCACCGCATCGACTACCGCACGAGTTATCTCGAGCATCTTCGGAATATTCTGCAACATTCCGGCTCCGGCACCTTTGCCAGCCACCTTCTTTACAGGACAACCGAAGTTGATATCCAATATATCGGGCTGAGCCTCTTCTACAATCTTGGCAGCTCCCACCATCGCATCAACCTCTCTGCCATATATCTGAATAGCAACAGGACGTTCCTCATCACTTATCGTAAGCTTCCTCATCGTGCTGTTGACCGAACGAATCAACGCTTCGGACGAAACGAACTCCGTATAAACCATATCGGCACCGAAACGCTTGCACATCAATCTGAAAGCTTGGTCAGTAACATCTTCCATCGGTGCAAGACACACCGGCTTATCCCCTAAGTCTATATTACCTATCTTCATCTATTGTTATTCTACATTTTCTCTGCAAAAGTACAGATTTATTCGTATCTTTGCACGCTAATTAGCGTATTATTGATATCAGATTATGATGAAAATAGAAGATTTTGAAATCATGGCGCCTGTCGGTTCGCGCGAATCGCTTGCCGCTGCTATTCAAGCTCATGCCGATTCTATCTACTTCGGTATAGGTTCACTCAACATGCGAGCTCATTCGGCAAGTACATTCACTATCGACGACCTCAGAGAGATTGCCGAGACTTGCAACCAACACAATATCAAAACCTATCTGACGGTCAATACCATCATATATGATAACGATATGGAACTGATGCATCAGATTGTTGATGCAGCCCTGGAAGCAGGCATATCGGCAATTATCGCATCGGATGTGGCAGTAATGACTTACGCCCGCCGCATCGGACAAGAAGTGCATTTGTCTACCCAGCTTAATATATCCAATACAGAGGCACTAAGATTTTATGCTCAGTTTGCCGACGTCGTGGTACTGGCTCGCGAACTCAACTTGGAGCAGGTAGCCAAGATTCATGAAGCCATCGACAAAGAAAACATCTGCGGACCGAGTGGAAAGAAGCTACGTATCGAGATGTTCTGTCATGGTGCCCTTTGCATGGCAATATCGGGCAAGTGCTATCTTTCGCTTCACGAAATGGATCAATCGGCCAACAGAGGAGCCTGCATGCAAGTATGTCGCAGGGCTTATACCGTAAGAGATAAAGAAACCGATGTCGAACTTGATGTCGACAACAAATATATTATGTCGCCCAAAGACTTGAAGACCATTCATTTCATCAACAAGATGATGGATGCCGGTGTAAGAGTCTTTAAGATAGAAGGACGTGCCCGCGGTGCAGAATATGTGCGCACTGTGGTAGAATGTTACAAAGAAGCAATCCAATCGGTATTGAACGACAGCTATACCGACGAAAAGATTGCGGCATGGGATGAAAGACTGAAGACGGTCTTCAACCGCGGATTCTGGAATGGCTATTACTTGGGACAACGATTGGGTGAGTGGAGCAAGAACTATGGTTCGCAAGCTACCGAAAGAAAGATATATGTAGGCAAAGGCATCAGATACTTCACCAATCTCGGCGTGGCAGAATTTCTGGTAGAAGCAGCCGAACTCAATGTGGGCGACAAACTGCTGATTACCGGTCCGACAACAGGTGCCGTATTTGTTGACCTCAAAGAAGCACGTGTCGACTTGAAGCCTGTTCCAACAGTTCATAAAGGAGAACATTTCTCGATGAAGACCAGCGAAAAGATTCGTCCGAGCGACAAACTCTATAAATTGGTATCTACCGAAGAACTGAAGAAATTTAAAGGACTGGAATAATGAGTGACTACATTTTCGAACTTCCAATGAAAGTTCGCTCTTATGAGTGCGATTTCGAGAGTGTTGTGAACAATGCTGTCTATCAAAACTACCTCGAACATACTCGACATGAGTTTATTCTAGCCCATGGACTCGATGTAGTCAAATTGCATAAAGAAGGAATAGATACTGTCGTAGCACGTATCAATATTGCTTTCAAGAGTCCGTTGCACGACAATGAAGAGTTCTTGAGTAAACTCAATGTGAAAAAAGAAGGAGTAAGATATGTATTCTCTCAAGATATCTACCGCAAAGGAGACAACCAACTTATCATCAAAGCAAAAGTAGACGTCGTTTGCATCATCAATGGTAAACTGGGAGTCTGCGAAAAGATTGATAACGTCTTTGCAGAGTATCTATAATACACAATCTACATCTCTTGAAAGCACCTTATCCCCTAATTTATTTTACTACAACCTATGGAAAACAGAGAAGAAGAATGCTATTACAGCATTGCCCTGACACAAGTGCCCCACATCGGAGTGAGAGGAGCCAAACGGCTATATGACTCTATTGGAAGTGCAAAAGACATTTTCAAGTTCAGAAAGGAACTTCCCGACAGAATACCCGATCTCAGCAAAAGTATCATAGAATGGCTAGATTGCCCCGAAGCTTTGACGATTGCCGATAAAGAGATGAAATTCATCGTTGAGAAACAAATCGGATATCATCTACTTTCGGAGGACGATTACCCATCACGCTTCAAAGATTGCGACGACGCTCCAATCATTTTGTTCTCGAAAGGAAACCTCAAACTCAATACACCCCACATATTAAATATGGTAGGCACAAGACGAGCTACTGAATACGGAAAACAATTCTGTGTCACATTCATCAGAGAACTGAAAGCGCTTTGTCCCGACGTGACTATTGTCAGCGGACTGGCCTATGGTATTGATATCAATGCGCATCGGGCAGCCGTTGAGAACGACATTCCTACAATAGGTGTATTGGGTCATGGCCTCGACAGAATCTATCCATCGGTGCATCGAGGTACAGCCATCAAAATGCTCGAAAAAGGTGGATTGCTCACCGAATTTATATCGGGAACAAATCCCGACGCTTTCAACTTCGTGAGTCGCAATCGGATTATTGCCGGTATCTCTGATGCTACAATCGTTGTAGAGTCGGCATCCAAAGGAGGTTCACTGATAACGGCAGATATCTCCGAAAGCTATCATCGAGACTGCTTTGCTGTGCCAGGCAGAATATGCGATGAATACTCTGTGGGTTGCAACAATCTGATACACGACAATAAAGCCGCACTGCTCTATTCGGCAGAAGATTTTGTGAAAGCCATGAATTGGAACGACCCTGCGAAAGAAAAGAAGAGAGTAAAGGTGATACAAAGAGACTTCTTCCCCACCCTTTCGCCCGAAGAACAACAGATAGTGAAACTGCTCGACGACAGAGGAAACCTTCAAATCAATACGCTCTCTGTCGAAACCAATATTCCTATTTACCGTATCAGTTCCTATCTATTTGAACTAGAAATGAAGGGAGTTATCAGAACACTGGCAGGCGGAGTATATCAATTGCTCCGATAATCTTTATCTTTCTTTTATTCCACACTAAAATGAAAGGAAATATATACGTCGGGAGTATTATAAATGAAAGATTTATCGTTTTTATTTGCAATTATTTATAACTTTGCAACATCAAACGAAAGTAGTACATGATTTCAAAGACAGACATTCTTACTCAGACAGTCGAAGAGTTGTCGGATAACGAATCCTTTAAAGGATTGTTTTATCAACAAAAAGAAGGAGAACCTCTTCCTTCGGCAACTATCTTACAAGAAATAGTTGAGTTGGCTCGTACCATTATTTTCCCCGGTTATTATGGCAATTTCACCATCAATAGTTATACCATTAAATATCATACAGGGGTCAGTGTAGAACGACTATATAATCTGCTCACAGAACAAATCTTTTCGGGACTTGTTTTCGGTAGCGAAGAAGAAGGTCAGTGTGAGGTGAAAGCAACCAGAGAGAATGCTTCCGAGATTGCATTGAAGTGTATCTCCAAACTTCCCGAACTTCGCCGAATATTGGCTACTGATGTAATTGCTGCCTACAATGGAGATCCTGCTGCACAGAGTTGTGGCGAAGTGATTTGCTGTTATCCGGCTATCAGAGCAATCAGTAATTATCGTCTGGCTCACGAACTACATAAATTGTGTGTACCGCTTATTCCCCGTATCATCACCGAAATGGCACATAGCGAAACAGGAATAGATATTCATCCAGGAGCACAAATCGGACATCACTTTACTATAGACCACGGTACCGGTGTTGTTATCGGTGCTACTACAATTATTGGCAACAATGTGAAACTTTATCAAGGTGTCACTCTCGGTGCCAAGAGTTTCCCGCTCGACGAAGAAGGCAAGCCTATTAAAGGCATACCAAGACATCCGATACTCGAAGATAATGTCATCGTCTACTCTAATGCTACCATATTGGGAAGAATAACAATAGGCCATGATGCTACTGTAGGAGGTAACATCTGGGTTACCGAAGACGTTCCGGCCGGAACACGCATTGTACAAAAGAAATAATAATATAACGATATATGAACGACAAATTCGAAATTGTAGCCAAAACATTCCAAGGTTTGGAACAAGTATTGGCTGAAGAGCTATCAGAACTAGGTGCAGAAAACATTCAGAAAGGACTACGTATGGTTTCTTTCGAAGGCGACAAAGAAATGATGTATAAAGCAAATTTCTGTCTTCGTACTGCTCTACGCATTCTCAAACCGATAAAACATTTTTCTGCCAAAGACGCCGATGAAGTATATGAGCAAGTCAAGGCTATTAATTGGGAAGAATTTATGACCGATAAGAGCACATTTGCCATCGACGCCGTAGTCAATAGCGAAGAATTCCGTCATTCTAAATTCGTTGCCTACAGAGTGAAAGATGCCATTGCCGACTACTTCAGAGAAAAGACTGGCAACAGACCTTCGGTACGTATCAACAACCCTGACTTGGCCCTCAATATTCATATTGCACAGACATCTTGTACCCTCTCTCTCGATTCATCAGGCGAATCACTACATCGTCGTGGCTATCGTCAAGAAGCTGTCGAAGCACCACTCAACGAGGTATTGGCTGCTGGTATCATCAAATTGACAGGATGGAATGGCGAATGCGACTTTATCGACCCGATGAGCGGTTCGGGAACATTCCCTATCGAAGCGGCACTCATTGCTCGCAATATAGCTCCTGGTGTATTTAGAAAAGGATATGCCTTCGAGAAATGGAGTGATTTCGACCAAGAACTGTTCGAACAGATATACAATGATGACAGTAAAGAAAGAGAATTCGAACATAAAATATATGCCTACGACAACAGTCCGAGAGCTATTGCCATAGCAACCGAGAATATCAAGGCAGCTGGTGTGAACAAAGATATCATCTTAACGTTCCAACCTTTCCAGCAATTCCAACAGCCCACAGAGAAGTCCATCATGGTGACCAACCCTCCTTACGGAGAAAGAATATCTACAAACGACCTGCTTGGCCTTTACAAGATGATTGGCGAAAGGCTCAAACATGCCTTTATCGGCAACGAAGCCTGGATATTGTCTTATCACGATGAATGTTTCGCTCAGATAGGATTGAAACCGAGCACAAAGATTCCTCTCTTCAATGGTCCATTGGAATGTGAACTTCATAAATACGAAATATTCGACGGAAAATATAAAGAGTTCAAGACAGATAAAGACAGCCGCGAAAAGGACTTTGAAAGAGCACCACGCAAAGAATTCAAAGTAAGAAGAGAATATCGCAGTCATGACGACCGCGACAATAAAGATGGCCGTAGCCGCGATAGTCGCGGTAGAGATAGTCGCGGCAAAGACTTCCATAGCCGAGACAGTCGTGGAAGAGGTGACAGAAGAGATAGTCGCGACGGTAATAACCGCAATGAACGTAGTCGTTCTTTCGACAGAAAACCAATATCTAAATACCATAAAAAAGATGAAAACAAAGAATTTGATTAAATCGACATTGTTGTCGTTGTTTGCTTTACAACTACTAAGTGCTTCACCAGTGATGGGACAGACCAAGAAACTTACACTCGAAGATTTAATGCCGGGTGGCGCTACCTATCGTTTTGTAGATAACTTGTACAATCTGCAATGGTGGGGAGATACCTGTATTAGACCAACTATCGACCAGCTTATCGGTATCAATCCGAAAGATGGCAAAGAAACTGTTTTGACTACCAAAGACAAAGTGAATAGTGTATTAGAAGCTGCCAATCTAGGTAAGATTACAAGTTTCTTCTTCATGCGTCTACCTTGGAAAGACCGTCCTGAAATGGTATTTCCACTCCACCAAAAACAAATCGTTTATAATTTCAAAACTAACGAGATTGTCAGCACTACCGACAGATATAAAGATGCTGCCAACGAAGATGCGTCTTATAAGAGTGGTAATACTGCATATACTATAGGCAACAACCTTTACGTCAATGGCACTGCCGTAACAAACGAACCGGAAGGTATTGTGTGCGGACAGTCGGTTCACCGTAACGAATTTGGTATATCGAAAGGTACATTCTGGAGTCCTTCGGGCAAGTTGCTCGCTTTCTATCGGATGGACGAAAGTATGGTAGGACAATATCCACTTGTCAACACCGAAGCCCGCGAAGGAAAAGCCGAAATGATTCGCTACCCGATGGCAGGAATGACTTCTCACAAAGTGACCGTCGGAGTATACAATCCTGAAACAAAACAGACCATCTACCTGAAAGCAGGTGATCCTACCGACAGATATTTCACCAATATCTCATGGTCGCCCGACGAAAAATATATCTACCTCATCGAACTGAACCGTGACCAGAATCATTCAAAACTTTGCCGTTATGATGCAACAACAGGCGAACTACAGAAAGTGCTGATAGAAGAGACCAATCCTAAATATGTAGAACCTCTTCACCCCATCACTTTCCTTCCTTGGGATATCAAGAAGTTCATCTACCAAAGTCAGCGCGATGGTTTCAACCACCTTTATTTATATAATACAGATGGTAAGTTGCTCGGTCAGCTCACCAAAGGCAATTGGCTCGTTCAAGACTTACTTGGATTCAACAACAAAACAAAGAGTGTCATCATCGAAGGCGGCGTAGCTCTCAATACCAATATATATATTGTCAACGTCGCTTCCAAGAAATGCAGCAAAGCTATCAGTAAAGTGACAGAAGCTGTTCATAATGCCGCATTGAGCGAATCGGGAGCATATCTGATTGACAGATACAGCGCACCGAATACTCCGAGAAATATCGATATCATCGATTTGGCAACTTCGAAAACCAGTTCACTGCTAAAAGCAAAGAATCCGTACGAAGGATATGAAATGCCCGACATTAACGTTGGAACAATCAAAGCTGCCGATGGTGTGACCGACCTATACTACCGCATGGTAAAACCAAAGAACATGGAACCCGGCAAGAAGTATCCTGCCATTGTCTATGTTTATGGCGGCCCTCATGCACAGATGATTAATAATGGTTGGCTCAACGAAGCCCGCGGATGGGATCTTTATATGGCCAACAAAGGCTATATCATCTTCACACTCGACAATAGAGGAAGCGACAATAGAGGCTTCGATTTTGAAAGCGTCACATTCCGTCATCTCGGTATCGAAGAAGGAAAAGACCAGGTGAAAGGTGTAGAATACTTGAAGAGTCTGCCCTATGTTGATGGAAGCCGCATCGGAGTTCATGGTTGGAGCTTTGGCGGACACATGACAACAGGCTTGATGCTTCGCTATCCCGAGATATTCAAAGTAGGCGTTGCCGGTGGTCCCGTTATCGATTGGCAATACTACGAAGTGATGTATGGCGAACGCTATATGGATACTCCACAGACCAATCCCGAGGGATATAAAGAATGCAACTTGAAGAACTATGCAGGCAACTTGAAAGGTCATTTGCTCATTATTCACGACGACCACGACGATACTTGCGTTCCTCAACATTCTATCACCTTCTTGAAAGCTTGTATCAATGCAGGTACATTCCCCGACTTCTTCACTTATCCAGGACATAAACACAATGTAATGGGCAAGGACAGAGTTCATCTCTACGAGAAGATAACTAGATATTTTGTAGATTATTTATAACAACAACGATATGAAGATACTATTATTAGGTTCAGGAGGGCGCGAGCATGCTTTGGCATGGAAGATAGCCCAAAGCAAATCGGTCGATAAACTATTTATAGCTCCTGGCAACGCCGGTACGGGCAGCTTGGGCGAAAATGTCAATATCAAAGTAGGCGACTTCGAAGCACTCAAAACATTTGCTTTGAAAGAGCACATTGATATGATTGTTGTCGGTCCCGAAGACCCACTAGTTAATGGTATCTACGACTTCTTCAAGAACGATGCCGCTACCAGCCACATCGCTATTATCGGTCCATCTGCAGAAGGTGCACAGCTCGAAGGAAGTAAGGAGTTTGCCAAAGAATTCATGCAAAGACATCATATTCCTACAGCACGATACCTCACCATCACTGCCGAAACGATGCAACAGGGATTTGATTTCCTCGATACACTAGAGGCACCCTACGTACTCAAAGCCGACGGACTATGTGCCGGCAAGGGTGTACTGATTGTTCCGACATTAGAACAAGCCAAAGCCGAACTCAAAGACATGCTGCAAGGTATGTTTGGCAAGGCATCGGCAAAAGTTGTTATCGAAGAATTTCTTTCGGGTATAGAATGTTCTGTATTCGTACTTACCGATGGCCGACATTACAAACTGCTGCCCGAAGCAAAAGACTATAAACGCATCGGCGAAGGCGATAAAGGCCTCAACACCGGCGGTATGGGAAGTGTGAGCCCGGTACCTTTTGCCGACGAAACTTTCATGAGCAAAGTTCGCGAAAGAATCATCGAGCCTACCATATCGGGACTTATCGAAGAAAATATCAACTATAAAGGATTCATCTTCTTCGGACTTATCAACGTGAAGAACGAACCTTACGTTATCGAATACAATGCCCGAATGGGTGACCCCGAGACAGAAAGTGTGATGCCACGCATCAAGAGCGATTTGGTAGATTTGTTTATCGGTGTAGATAAAGGCAACTTAGACCAATGCCGTCTCGATATCGACCCACGCACTGTAGGCTGTGTGATGTTGGTGAGCGGTGGTTATCCCGAAGCCTATCAGAAAGGTTATCCGATGAGCGGATTAGATGAAGCTGCCAAGACAGAAAGCATACTATTCCACTCTGGAACAGCCATGAAAGATGGAAACGTAGTGACAAACGGAGGACGTGTCATTGCTGTAAGTTCTTACGGCAGTTCGAAAGAAGATGCTTTGGCCAAGAGTTATAAAGTGGCCGAAACCATTCATTTCGATAAAAGATACTTCCGCCACGATATAGGATTTGATTTATAAAATGATATCAGTAAAAGGAAAACAGGAAAGAATAATGGCAAGCAATATGCTGTTGCCTGCCGTTATTCTGATATGTATAGTAGCCTATACTTTACATCAGATTATAGTGCCCGGAACTACAGAAAGCGACAGCTTTGTTTTGCTATCTTCATGGGGCGACATAGACATGCCGATGTGGCTGAATCATCTATTCAGTCTGGCCACCTATATTCTATCTGTTTACCTTTTGGTAGAGTTGAACAACCGGGCAGATATACTTCGAGTAAGAAAGACCGTATTGATTGCCGCCTTTTTCTTATTCTATGTCTTCTGTCCTGAGTTATACACTTTCACACTGACCAAACTGTCGTTGGTGGCAATGCTCTTGTCGCTCTTCTTCCTTTTCAACAGTTATCAGTGCCGTAACTCTTCCAATTATCTGTTTCATTCTTTTTCGATATTGAGCATCGGTAGCATATTCTTTCCACAACTCATCTATTTCGTTCCAATCTGGTTTATTGGTTCGTCCATGTTGCAGTCGCTCAATTCTCGCAGTTTCTTTGCTGCAATCATCGGCTTCACCCTACCCTATTGGTTTCTGCTGTCGTATGCTTTCTATGTAGACAATATCAATATCTTCTTTGCACCATTTGCAGAAATTGCGCGATTTGGCGGAATAAACATCTTTGCCGAAATAGATATCCATAACATTCTTTCGCTCGGATTGTTCTTGCTCATATACATCATCAGCTTTTCTCACTGCCTGGCAACAGACTACGACAACAAGATTCAGACAAGAGTTACCCTTCATTTCATCATCTTTCTGAATATCTGCCTGTTTGTATTCGCTATTATCCAGCCAATGTATGAAGTGCAATTGCTCAACCTGATATTACCGGGATTCACTTTAATGGTTTGCTACTTCTTCAATCGTTCAAGAAGCAGCTTCACCTACTATATCTTTTTGGCTATGCTGCTGTTATTGTTCATTACGTTTGTATTGAAACTAGTGCCATTTGCTACTCTGGCAAGTTTATTTTAAAATGTTGTTATGATGAAAAAGGTTATTCTATTATTATTTACACTGATATTGGTAGCCGCATGCGGTAAACAATCTAAAAAAGGAGATAACAAACCAGTAATAACTGTTTCTATCGAACCCCAATGCTACTTTGTCGAGGCATTGGCCAAAGACTTCTTTAAAATAGATTGTATGGTGCCTAGAGGAAGCAGTCCCGAGACCTA
>DAIUBN010000089.1:0-11790 GCA_036846645.1 Bacteroidaceae bacterium
CTACAGAATTTCTCTGTCTAGCAATATCTGTTATACAGACATAATCTCTGCCTCCACATTGCAATGTTTTAATAGTACAATCTTTAACTCGTATCGTTTTGGTTTTGGCCATATAAGTATTTTTCAAAGTTTGGACTCAAAATTACTACTTTTATTTGAAAGTATCAAAATATTCTTACCGATGAAATTGGTATTTCGAATCCATGAAATGTATACCATTAGTCTAGCATAGGGTTTATAACTTTGCCATCCGAAAAAAGGAAATAATGTAATGAGTAAACAAAAGAAATGGGTTATCGCCATCGTGATGATGAGCTATTTTGTAACGGCTATAGATTGTTCTATCATATTTACCGGCATCACCTGTATTGCAAGAGACTTGAGCCTCAACCAATCGGAATTGTCGTGGGTGCAGAACACTTACGTGTTGGCATTTGGCGGTTTCATGCTACTCGGTGGAAGATTGAGCGATGCATTAGGGCGCAAAAGAATTCTCAATCTATCGCTCGTTCTATTCGGAGTTGGTTCGCTAATGGCAGGAGCCTGTACTACAGTAGCGTTTATGATTGCTGCACGCTTTCTGCAAGGAATAGGTGCCGCCATACTAGCCCCCACATCACTGGCATTGCTGATGGACTATTTTGAAGGAGACGAGAGAGTGAAAGCCATATCGTGGTATAGTTCCGTGTCGGGATTGGGCATGTGCGCCGGACTTATACTCGGTGGAACATTCGCCAGCTTCCTATCTTGGAGATACGGATTCTATGTCAACGTGCCACTCACTCTATTCATGATGATAGCATCAATCAAAGTATTGAACGGTGCAGAAATAAAGAAAGCGAGATTCGACATAGCGGGTACCATACTATCTGTTGTCGGCGTATTCTGTTTCGTATATGCCATTAATGGTGCTAGTAACTTCTGGTTATGGATAACGATATCTGCTTGTCTGATAGGAACTTTTATTCTTATAGAACGTCGTACCACAGTACCCATCATGCCACTAAGGCTTTTCGCTAACGGCGACAGAAGCAGAGCCTACATAGCCCGCATTCTTTTTGCCGGTGCGATGATGGGATTTTACTTCTTCATCTCGGAGTTTCTGCAAGAAGTATTTCATTTCACGCCGTTAATCGTAGGATTCGCCTTCTTTCCGCTGACACTATTTACCTTTCTCGGTGCCATGACAGTGCCCCGAATGGTATGCAAGTGGAACAACAGAAAAGTTCTGTTTTGCGGATTAGTATTGCTACTTGCCGGCTTTGCTTTGGCATTGATGCTGAAAGCCGAGAGTAGTTTCATGCTAGGAGTAGCACTACCCATGTCGTTGATAGGTTACGGACAAGGACTGGCAACAACGCCGCTCACTAATTTGGGTATTAAAGATGTAGAAAACGAAGATTCGGGGGCAGCTTCCGGATTAGTCAATGCTGCTCATCAGATAGGTTGCTCTATCGGACTATCGGTCATTGTCACCATTATTGCCGACGAAACAAATATGATAAAGATATGCCACACAGCAATGGTCATCGGTCTGTTGCTCATCTTTCTGGCCTTCGTCATCGCATTTCTACCAATGCCTAAGAGAAAATACAAATAACTAAGTTTAATCTTTTAGCTATAATTGATAAGCGATAACATAAAAAAGACGTACTTTTGTGTGACTATTTAATATTTAATTAGCAGCAATAATGATTTTGAAAAATCAGAATATAGCGCCTCAACCCTATGCAGCCCAACCCATACCTATTGTACACATCGGACTGATTGGACTGGGAGATAGAGGGCAGAAGACATTAAAAAGATACATGATACAAGAAGGCGTGGAGGTAATAGCACTCTGCGACCTGTCTGACGAGAACATCAATAAAGGCGAAGCCATACTACAAGCATATCACAAGAATAGTGCAGACCACTTCAGTGATGTCGAAGGATGGAAACGTCTGTGCGAAAGAGACGATATCGACTTGGTTATAATCTGTACCGACTGGCTGAAGCACACTCCTATGGCTGTATATGCCATGAAGCAAGGCAAACATGTAGCTGTCGAAGTTCCTGCTGCCACAACGGTGGAAGATTGTTGGCAATTGATTGAAACAGCCGAAGCCACCCACCGCCACTGCATCATGCTCGAAAACTGTTGCTACGATACCTTTGCCCTTTGCACACTAGAAATGTCGCGCCAAGGAATGTTTGGAGATATCATGCATGTAGAAGGTGCTTACATCCACGACCTTCGTAAACGCTGTTTCATTCCTCAAGAAGGTGAGAAAAGTACATGGGAATCGCGCTTTTATCAGAAACATACGGGCAATCCCTACCCTACCCACGGTATCGGTCCGGCTTGTCAACTGCTCGGTATCAACCATAGCGACAAGATGGTACGTATCGTCTCGATGTCGTCGGCACAAAAAGGTCTGACAGAATATGTCACCCAGAAATTTGGTGCCGATTCGGACATAGCACGTACCGATTATAAACTTGGAGACATGAGCACCTCTATCATCATGACCGAACAGGGTAAGACCATCATGCTACAACATTGTGTCAATGTGCCACGTCCTTATAGCAGAATCCAATCGCTCACCGGCACAAAAGGATATGCTTGCAAATACCCCACCCCAACTATTGCTTTCGATGGAGAGAAACTTCAAGTAGTGACAGATGAAGCACTCGATGAATTGCTTAAAAAATATGAGCCGTCGTGGATGAAACAATATGATGCCGATGGCGAACGACTAGGGGTAAACAACATGATGAACTACCGCATGGACAGACGACTGATAGAAGCTTTGCAAAAAGGAGAGCCTCTCGACATGAGTGTCTACGATGCTGCAGAATGGTCGTGTCTGGTGGAACTTAGCGAGAAGTCTGTTGTAGGTGGCAATATACCTATTGATATTCCCGACTTTACAAAAGCCAGAAAATAGGATACTGAAAAGACAATAAAAGAAAAGCATACTCATGAATCAAAATATTCATCAGTATGCTTTTCTTATTCATTCACAATCTACAGGAGACTGTATAACGTTGATATCTATTTCTTGGATATTTCTTTAAGCATTTCCTTCACGGCTGCTTCGATTTGAGCATCTTTACCGTTTTGGAAATCAGTAGGATCATTGTATACCAAGATATCAGGTTCGAGTTCCTGATTCTCCAGATATTTGCCGCGATTATCGAGACAACCTACTTCGGGAATACCAAATATCATAGTTGGATCAATCATCGTTTCCCACCATACAGCTGTCATTGTTCCAGGAACGGGAGCACCGATGAGCTTGCCAATCTTGAGTTCTTTGTAAACCCAAGGTGTACCGTGAGCATTACTATAATTGTCTTCGCAAATCAACATACAAGAAGGCTTTGTCCATTTAGCGTATGGATCACTGCCGATATACTGTCCACGTGGTGAGTAGCGGGCATATTCTTTACCACTCAACAAGGTGCAGACATCGTCGTGCAACCAACCGCCGCCATTATGACGAGTATCGATAATCACAGCTTCTTTGTTGCGATAACGTCCAAGTAGTTCGCTATATAGAGTGCGGAAACTAGGACTATCCATTCCTTTGATATGAATATATCCCAACTTACCATCAGAAAGTTTGTCGACCATCTTACGATTGCGTTCTACCCAACGTTGATAGAGCAAACTACCCTCTGCCCCTGTACTCAAAGCTTTAATCGTTACATCAAAACGCTTACCGCCTTGTGGATCGTAGAACGAAAGCAATACCTTCTTGCCAGCCTTGCCTTCGAGCAATGGATAATAATCCATATCCTTTGTAATAGCTGTACCATCGATCTTTTCGAGAATACATCCAGCCTTCACATCATTCTTCTTCAATGTGAGCGGACTCTTCTCTATAATTTCTTTTACCTTAAGACCGTCACCAGTGTATGTATCGTCGTAGAACATACCAAGTGTAGCATCGGCAAGAACTGTACTAGAAGCATAATAACGGGCACCCGTGTGAGAGCCGTTTAGTTCGCCCAAGAACTCGCTCAGCATATCTTGGAGGTCGTAATTGTTGTTGATATAAGGTAAGAAACGTTCGTAGTTCTTATGATAGCCGTCCCAATCGATGCCACGGATAGTAGGATCGTAGAATTTCTCTTTTACCTGGCGCCAAATGTGGTCGAGCATATAAGCACGCTCTTTCTCCGGACGATAATTGAAGAAAGCTTCGAAAGCAATAGGTTTCACCTTATTGCCATCAATATCAATCTTCTTCATTACGCCTTTGCTCAGCATGTAGATATTCTTGCCATCTTTATCGGAAACGAGCTCGCCATATCCAATACCTTTCTGCACAATCTTTGTTTCATCTTCTTTCAAATCGTGCATCCAGAGGTCGCCATCGTCCTCGAAAGATGTTACATAATAAAGCTTGTCTCCTTTGGGAGTAAGCACTGCATCACCAAGATTAGAAGAATTGCCGGTGAGACGAACAATACGGTCTTTGGCATTCTCCAAGTCAAAGACAAGTGGTTTGACAGCCTCTTTAGCATCTTTTTTCTTATCGTCTCCGTCTGCCTTTTTCTTCTTACTGTCTTTCTTGCCGGCAGCTTCTTTATCTTTCTTCTCCTTGTCAGCTTTCTCCTGTTCTTCGAGCAAAGCCAAATCTTCTTTGTTCATCATGAAGCGGTCGTAAGCATCGACATCAAAGAACATGATATATTCATCGCTCTCCGAGCCCCAGCTACCATGACTACGATAACCGGCACGGTCGCTCTGCCATATCATTGCTTTTCCGCCTAGCGCCCACTTAGGACTACCATCGCTATATCCACTTTCTGTAAGGTCATGAATCTCGCCACTGCCATCAGCTTTGACCAAAGCAATGTCTTTGTTGTTCCAGCCACCAATACCAATATATTCGGTGAGCAGCCACTTACTATCAGGACTCCAAGCAAAGGTCTGGTCGCCATCCGAATAAGAATATTCGAACTTACCATCCATAGCAGTACGAACTTGCTTAGTTTTGAGGTTGATGACCTTCAATGCTGTACGATTCTCCAAGAAAGCCACTTCTTTGCCATCGGGACTATACAAGGGTTGGAAAGACGTCTTATCCGAGTTGGTGAGATTCTCTTCTTTCAGCTCAGTAGCATAGCAGAACTGTTTTTCGTTCTTATTGACGATGCTTGTTTGATAAACCTGCCACAAGCCTCCTCTTTCAGAAGAATAAACAAGGCTGCGTCCGTCGGGAGCAAAATCGATATTGCGTTCCTGATAAGGATTATCGGTAATCTGCTTAGTTGTTTTGTATTCTACAGAAGTAACATAGACATCGCCGCGCAGAATGAAAGCTACTTCTTTGCCATCGGGCGAAACAGCCATATCGCGGGCACCCGAGGTTTTGATTTGTTTAATCAAATCTTGATTCTCGTTGTCAGCGGCAATTTGAATATTCAGTTTTTGTGGCTCGCCGCCTTCTTTCATCGTATACAGTTCGCCATTGTAGCTGAAACACATCAGACCGTTGCTTCCTATACTCAAGAAACGAATCGGATTGGTTGTAAACTTGGTGAGCTGTACGGGAGCATCGCCATTCAAACCTTTCTTATATACATTAAAAGAACCATTCTGCTCGCTCAAGTAATAGAACGACTGTTGATCGGGACTCCATACAGGATTGCGATCTTCGCCATTGAAACTAGTGAGTTTTTGATATTTGTTCGAAGCAGGAATATACGACCAAATATCACGAGTGATAGAAGAAGTGTGATGTTTGCGCCATTCGTCTTCGTAACCTTTCTTATCTTGATACAACCAAGTCTTACCATCTTTGCTGATAGACAATGCTTCCATCGGCATGGATGTGACCATCTTGGCACGTCCACCACCTATATTAATAGCATATACCTGTCTGAATTGTGAGGAAGGAAATTGCATGCTCTCTACAGAAGGACGCTCGTTGGTAGTGAACAACAGCTCTGTATTATCTTTGAAAGCCAAAGGAATCTCAGAAGTTGTTGCAGTAGTGAGACGTTTAGCCTCTCCCCCATTACGATTGATAATGAACAAATCCATTCCCCCGAAACGATCGGATGCAAAAGCCAGAGTTTTGCCATCTGGGCTCCATACTGGAGCCGTGTCATAAGCAGGATTGGAAGTTAATTGCTGTGCCTTTCCACCTGTGGAAGGAACAATAAAGATATCACCTTTATAGCAAAAAGCAATTTCGCTACCATCGGGAGAGATAGCACAATGTCGCAACCATAAAGGAGATTCTTGAGCGTAAGACAGTAGAGTGAAACACAATACAGTCAAAGTAAAATAAATTTTTTTCATTCTCTTTCTCTATTAGAATTGGTTTTTCAAATAGTTAGGTAAACATCCATTTTTTGGACTGACAAATTTAGCAATAAATTTAATCTTTCCATCTAACAATCATATTTTTATTATCATCAATCTTAATAATTTTGTAATAGCCCTAACAATAGATTATAAAATGGTTGCTGCATATTGCCTAAGTAATGAAACTTTTCGTACTTTTGTGCCGACTAAAATTAATGTATAATGAGAAGTTTTGCATCAGATAATAACTCGGGTGTTCATCCTTTGATAATGGATGCTCTTGCTAAAGCCAATACAGATCATGCAGTAGGTTATGGTGACGATCCTTGGACTACGGAAGCAGTAGAAAAGATTCGCGAAGCCTTCACTCCCGACTGCGACGTCTATTTTGTGTTCAACGGAACGGGAAGCAACGTAATGGCGCTACAATCCATCACTCGTCCTTTCAATTCTATTCTTTGTGCCGATACAGCACATATTGCAGTAGACGAATGTGGTGCTCCCGCCAAAATGACCGGTTGTCAGATATGTACTATTCATACAACAGATGGCAAACTGACTCCCGAACTTATCAAACCTTATCTTCATGGTTTCGGCGATCAGCATCATTCACAACCCGGAGCCATATATATATCCCAGTGTTCGGAACTTGGTACTATCTATACTCCCGAAGAAATCAAAGCCATCACATCATTAGCTCATGAGAATGGCATGAAAGTTCACATGGACGGAGCAAGACTAGCCAACGCATGTGCCGCCCTCCATCTGTCGCTCAAAGCACTGACTGTAGATGCAGGCATTGATATTCTTTCTTTCGGAGGAACTAAAAACGGATTGATGCTCGGTGAATGTGTCGTAGTATTTGATGAAGAAGCAAAGAAATATGCGAAGTTCTTTCGCAAACAATCGGCACAACTAGCTTCAAAAGCCCGCTATCTGTCGTGTCAGTTCACCGCCTATCTCGAAACAGGCGTATGGCTCACTAATGCACAACATGCCAACGCAATGGCACAGAAGCTACACGACGCATTAGGTGAATTTCTTAGCATCCGCTTCACACAGAAGGCAGAGAGCAATCAACTGTTTATGACCATGCCTCGCCCACTCATCAATTACCTAAAAGAAAAATATTTCTTCTACGAATGGAACGAAGCCAATAACGAGATACGTTTGGTAACTTCTTTCGACACAAAAGTAGAAGAGATAGACGACCTCGTACAGACGATTAGAGCATTCAAGAAATAATTTTTATTTGATATTTTTGACAGGTATCACCAATTTGCCGAAGTCCATCATGGCATTGATTAGGCAAATACGCTGAAACTTAGCAAGAGATTCTGCACGGATATCCATTTCGTGCAGAATACCTTTATCTATAAGGCTAGCCCTTTGAGTACCTTTCAACAACGGAGATGCCGGTGTAACCCATTGATGCCCGTCAAATAGCGCAATATTTGTATAAGAGGTATCCGTAACCAATCCATTGCGCACTATCAATATCTCATCATAACTATCTTTGAGAAGAGTTAGTTCCGACAGTCTTTCACGATTGATACTCTTGTAAGGATAAGATATCTGATCGTCGAAAACCAGTTTCAACCACTGAATATTGCGAATATGATATGGAGAATAGCTGATATCTACAATCTCTTTGTCGTATACTATTCTACATTTAATTTCCTCAAACACTGGAGGCAGGGCAATGTGTTGTTCAAGATTAATAGGAGTCACGTCTCCAAAGAAATGTTTCCTTGTAGCATCCATTCTCGCCTGATGATACCCGAGTCTTTGTATCTTTCCATCGAGTATCTGAATTGTTTCAATAAATTGGCACATATATCTTTTGTATCATCTCGTTGTATTCGCTGAGCGCATCACTTTGAAAGGTGATACCGCCACCGCTTTTATAAATCATCTCACCATCTGATTGCTGCACAAAGCGTATCATCACAGCACTATCCAGATTGTATCCGTCGAAATAGCCCATCACGCCCGAGTAGAAACCGCGTTCGTAGCTTTCAGCTTGGTCTATTATCTCCATCGTTTTCACTTTGGGAGCTCCTGTAATAGAGCCCGCAGGCAAAAGACTATAAATAATATCTCCCAATTTTTTATGAAAGCCTGGAGGTAATATCCCGGTAATCTCCGAACTCGTTTGCAATATCGGACCATGACTGGTTTCCAATCGATCTACATATCTATATCTGTTCACTTCTACATGTTCGGCCACCATACTCAAGTCGTTTCTTATCAAATCGGTAATAGTGGCATGCTCGGCAGCCTCTTTTGAATCATCCATCAGTATGCGTTCGGCTTCAGGAAGTGTTGCATCGATTGTTCCTTTCATCGGAAAGGACGAAATCACATTGCCGTCTATTCTCACAAATATCTCGGGCGAGAACAGCACAAACTCATCTCTCACATAAAGCTTGTACTTAGCTTTCGAGATAGCATAAATATCTTTGAGCGACAGATTGGTAGCAACCGGAGTTGCACAAGTAAGATTGGTAAGGAAACTATTACCAGAAAGCAGATTTTGCTTCACAATATCAAAAGATACTTTATAGTTATCGATATTCTGAGGCGAAGGTTTCCACTCCATTTTTCTTAGTATCGCCGACTTCTTCGATTCTTCTATACCTTTATAATTGGTTATCTGTCCAAATTGATATAATATCTCATCCGAATTTATCTCTTCGATTTTAGAGATATAGCTCTTCGACATATTATAATCGACAAAAAAGATGAACGGGATATGCTTCTCGCCCCATTCATTCATTCGCTTTGTAGTTAGTTTGCAACAGTCATATTTCATAGCGGCTGCAAAGATAATTCAAACAGAGAGCAGTACAAAATAAAAGAAAGGTAATTTTCACCAATCAGCATCTTTATAGGGCTTATACAAAAAAGCCGCACTGAGAATGTTCTCAGTACAGCTTGCTATCAAATTTGTTTGAAGAGGATGATCAAAGCGTTTTTAAGATGTCTTCGCAAAGCGTATGGCACTTAGTCATCATGCGAGGAATATGGAACGGGCCTTTATAAAGGTTGCCTTTGGCAGCTTGAGCCACTGTTCCATCGCGATGCAGATAACCATACCATTCACCATATTGAGCATCGGGGAAATGAGCGTAAGCCCATTCGCTGATTCTCTGATGACGATATAGATACTCTTCATCACCGGTAGCCAGATAGGCATACAGCGATGCAATGATAGCTTCGCACTGCGGCCACCAGAATTTCATATCTTGCGAATAATCCTGTGGAGGAAGATTCTTACAATCCCGGAAGTTGATAATACCACCGTATTGTTTATCCCATCCCCAGTCCCAAGACCAGTTGAAGATGGTCAATGCTGTATCGAGCAAAGATTTATCCCAGCCACGATTACGAGATTCTTCCATCAAGAACCAAGATGTTTCTATGCAATGTCCAGGATTGATGGTACGTGTCATATTGGTATCGACAAACTCACCGTTTGGTCCTACACTCTCCAAAAGAGCTTTGAACTCAGGATGCATGAAATATTTACGCAGTTTCTCTATTGATTCATCTATCTGCATGGTGATTGTAGGGTCATCAACTACAGTGCGCAGACGAGAACCTACATTGATGAGAATCATCACAATAGAGTGACTTTGTAGATTGACCTCATCGGTGAACTTAGCTTCCAAGAAACCTGGAGTATTCAAGAAACGTAGTGTATCTTTAAATACCCTAAGTGCTTTCTCTGCATAAGTTTTATCACCAGTAGCCAATGCATACTCCGACATTGCAATTGCTGCAAATGTTTCGGAAAATACATAACGGCGTTTACGAAGCGGCCTACCTTCTTTGGTTACCGAGAAGAACATGTGCCCATCTTTATCAAAGCAATGAGCCTCGATAAAATCAATTGTACTCTTGGCTGCCTTGAGCCATTCTTCGTTATGTTCCACATTATTGTAAGCATAAGAGCAAACGAAGGCGAAACGTCCTTGGAACCATACCGACTTGGTAGAATCCATTAAAGAACCGTCACGATCGACGCAAGTATATACTCCACCATTTACTTTATCCCAACCGTTTTTCATCCAGAAGGGCATAATATTCTGTAAAAGATCATGCTTATAAGAAGCCGACCAATCTTGGAAATACTTTTTCTTATCCATACTAATCTATTTTATTGAATTCAAATATTTATCAATTCCACTTTTCAAAGCGTCCCAGTAGTTGAACTCGCGGATATGAACCATATCGAAGACGAAATAACCATCGCCTGCATTGATACAGGCATCAACACTGTTTGTTACTGCTGTATTCTGACCCCCGTTTTCAAAACCCGAAGCATTACCGATATCAGGTCCACCAGCAAACTTCACATCTCCTTTCAGCTTTTCTTTGGCCAACTTACAGAAGCCTTGCATAGTCCATTCTGTTGAACCATAAACAGCATCTGTAGAAGCGTATGCACCGAGAAGCATGAAGTCGAGTTTATTGGCAAAACCATATTTCGAATAGTCTGCATTTGCCCACTCAGGATAATCACTCTGAGCCTTATAACTCGAACTTGCCCAGTTGACACCTACCTGATAGTAAGTAGAATACCAAGCACCAACATACACCCCAACTTTAATGTTCGAATTGATGCTGCGCACTTTGGCCACTACATTACCAATAAAGTCGTAGATAGTCTTCGCTCTGAAAGACAGCCAATCTTTAAAATAAGTAGGTTGACTACTTGGGGCAGACTGTGTTCCAGGAGCCATGATGTCATTTGGCCAGTTGATGGACGACTTGCCAATATAACTCAAGAACTTGGCTTTCGTCTCGTCAGAAAAATCAGACTGTAAATCGTCAAATCTACAACGGTCTAAAAACAGAGCATCTATATTGTACTTGCAAAGATCACCGATCAGATTAAGAATAAAAGTCTGAACATCATCATTGCAAGGATTAAGAAACTTCGTACCATAGTATTCGGCATTTGAAGGATCGGTAGATGTGAGATCCATTTCATTGGTGAGTCCCTTTTTTAGATTGAGAGTCGTGACCCACGACTTTTTCTTCTCATCACGAAATACCATACCTTGCTCTCCCAATCCGTAAGGATAGAGATTGCCTCCAACGAAGGTATTAAATGCCGCATCAACTTTGAGTCCAAGTTCGTGACCTATATCGATAAAAGCCTGCAGATAGTCCCAAGTGGCTGTGCGGTTAAAGTATTTATAGCTACTACCCTCCCACATATCGAGTTTAGTCACTTGGTCTACATACGAAGTAGCATACAACACATCGCCCATAGAAGGACGAACGTCGACCACTACATCAGTAAAACCTGCATTCTTGGCTTTCGTCAAATCTCTTCGGATATTATCTTTACTATTGGCATATTCCGAGAAATTGGCAGCAGCATCAATCCAAACATAGCGTGGCTTTGCCGTGGTAGTAGTTGATGTACCACCACCGCCACTAGTGCCTCCCGATTCGGAAGAACCACTACT
>DAIUBN010000090.1:0-11685 GCA_036846645.1 Bacteroidaceae bacterium
AACCAAAAACATTATAGTGAAGAAAGAAAAGAAGAGATTGATAACCCATATATCAAATTAAAAGACGATCCTCGTGTTACTAGAGTAGGTCACTATATTAGAAAATTCAGTATAGATGAGCTACCACAACTTGTCAATATTATAAAAGGTGATATGTCTATTGTTGGCAATCGTCCATTACCTCTTTACGAAGCAGAGTTACTGACAAGTGATGAATATGTAGAACGTTTTATTGCTCCAGCCGGACTAACTGGTTTATGGCAAGTTATTGATCGTGGAAAGAAAGGTGCAACTTCTTCTGAAGAAAGGAAAAGATTGGATATCCAATACGCTCATGAATTTTCTTTCAAAATGGATATGAAAATCATCCTCAAAACTTTCACTTCATTCATCCAAGAAGAAAATGTATAATGGATATCTTCTATATCATTACAGATTGGATTGATAGCATCTTATTCATCATTCTATTTATTGAAGTTGCTTATCTCTTATTGCTTGGTGCTACTAAAAAATCTGTTGTACTAAAAAGCCGAACCAATAAGTTCTTTCGCTATGCCATTCTGATACCTGAAGGTTATTCAATGCCAAAGCAAAACTATCCATCGGAGTATTTCGATGTTTTCGAATACACCAATTGGCGTACTCGAATCAAAGAAATCGATAATGAAAAATATGATATGTCTGTAATAATCGGTCCATTTATCAAATTGCCTGCTACTTTGCTATCTACATTAAATATAGGTAATAATAGTGGATTTAAAGCCATGCAGTTGCATACCATATTAAATAGGAACGACTCCTATTCTATAAGAAAAGCAATACGCAAAGAAGAACTCAGAAATGGATTATTTAAATCGGGACATTGTGGGCTGGGTTTGTCCTCTGCCTTGGATAAAGCGAACTTTGCTATTCCGCTAAAATGGGCACAAGAGCATATCAGAACAGATAGAACGAATTTAGAATTATCATTGTCTTCAAATAGAATATTCATCAAATATTTAAGTGAACCAGTTATTATAGCTGAGTCTTATCCTGAACATTTCAAGCAGCGCTCATTCAAACGCTCTATACAAAGATTATTCAAATACCTATTCAGCGGCAATATAGAAGAAATAGAAAGAGATCTAAGAAGGTTGTTTCCATCTATTGGTGTATTGATTCTTATAACATTTATTATGGGAATCTCTCTTATTTTCTATCAATGGGAATGGGCTGTCAAATGGTGGATATTACAATTCTTTGCATTCTTTGCATTCAGCCTGGCAATGCCCGATTGTGCCATGATACCCCATAAAAATCGTATTTCACTTAATCCCTATAAAATATGGAAAAGTCGTCAATTAAAGCAGCAATTGAAAAGCTAGGATTGAAAAGAGCCATTCATCGTTTCATTATGCATCCGGTAAAGACTCGCCCTAATTGGTGGATTCGCCTTTTTTCTTTCGTTTATCTAAAACGAGGCAAAGGTTCCGTTATCTATAGGAATGTGAGAAAAGATCTTCCTCCTTTCAATAAATTTTCTTTAGGAAAATATTCTGTCGTCGAAAGTTTTTCTTGCATAAATAATGCTGTAGGCGATTTAATTATTGGAGATTATACTCGCATCGGACTTGGTAATACCATCATTGGGCCTGCTAGAATAGGCAATCATGTCAACCTTGCCCAAAATATCACTGTAACAGGATTAAATCATAATTTTGATGATACTACAAAACGCATTGACGAACAGGGAGTCAGCACAAAATTGGTCATTATAGAAGATGATGTGTGGATTGGCGCCAACTCTGTAATTCTGGCTGGAGTCACTGTAGGCAAACATTCTGTTGTCGGTGCAGGCAGTGTCGTTTCACGAGATGTCCCTCCCTTTTCACTCTGTGTAGGTTCGCCTGCCAAAGTTATAAAACAATATAACTTCGATACAAAACAATGGGAGAAGATTGTCAACCGATAATTTTAAATCTTGCAAAACGTAATAACAACACTTTTATTCCAAGATTTCTAAATTCTATCGTTGCTTTACGATTCTCATCAGAACCTTCTATTTTCTTGACTTCACCTATTCCAAAACGTTCATGCTCGATAAGCTGACCGACTTGCAAGCCCAAACGTTCATTGACAGAAGAATCAACAGAAATAGAGTTATACGAAGAAGACACTTTCTTCATACCAGTTGGAAGAGGAGAAGCAGGAACATGTGATATGGGCGTTGAATCTGTTGAGAAAGAACTACGATGAGAAGTCTCAAACGGGAAACGTTGTTGGGAAACAGGACGTTCAAAGGTTGGACGAACCTTAGAAGCTCTCCTATCAACATCAGCTTCATATTGTTTGGATGCCGGAAATTGAAGAAATTCCTGATCGATGTCACGAAGGAAACGGCTTGGTTGAGCAAACTCCATCTTGCCAAAATGAAAACGAGACTCAGCATAAGTCAAAAAACAATGTTTTTCTGCTCTCGTTATTGCCACATAAAACAGACGACGTTCTTCTTCCAATTCTCTTGGACTATTAACACTCATATAGCTTGGAAATAGATTTTCTTCCATTCCAACCACAAAGACTGTTGTAAATTCCAGTCCCTTAGCGGCATGAACCGTCATCAGTGAGACCTTATCTCTGTCCTCTTCTTTTGTATCAGAATCCAAATCAGATAATAACGATATCTCTGAAAGATAATTAGATAGCATCACATTCTCCTCACCCTCTTCTTGTCTCATTGTCACAAAGTCCTTCAGACCTGTGTTCAATTCTTGAATATTCTCTTTTCTTTCTTGATCGGCGGCAGGATCACTTAGTGATACAGACAACAAGCCCGAAGTCTGAATAATATATTCACCAACTTCATCAGCCATCATAGTAGATGTTTTCTGAGCAAAGTCTTCTATCATATCATAAAACTTCCTTATCGTTGTTTGCTTACCGCTGTTCAATTCGGGTACATAATGAGGAATATCGCCCAATACCATCCAAAGCGAAACTCGCTGCTGTATAGCTGCTGCTTTTATTTTATCGAAAGTAGTACCACCTATACCTCGTAGAGGATAATTGATTACTCGCTTTAATGCTTCTTCATCATTTGGATTCACTGCTAGTCGAAAATAAGCCACTACATCTTTTATCTCTTTACGTTGATAAAATGAAACGCCACCAAAAATCTTATAAGGTACCCCTTCTTTGCGCATCTGCTCTTCAAAAACTCGGCTTTGAGCATTAGTGCGGTAGAGAATGACAAAGTCCGAATAATCAAGATGCTCTTTAGACCGAAGCTTCTGAATGTATTTCACTACTACGGCAGCCTCTTCTATGTCGCTGTATACCTTAGTAACAAGTATTTTATCACCTTCTGCCTTCTTAGAGAAAATAGACTTCTTAATCTGTCTCATATTCTTCTCTATCAAACTATTAGCTGCCAAAACTATATTTTGGGTAGAACGATAGTTCTGCTCTAACTTGAACACTTTAGCTTCTTTGAAGTCTGTCGTGAAAGAAAGGATATTATCGATATTGGCACCACGAAAAGAATAAATACTTTGAGCATCGTCTCCCACCACACAAACATGCTGCGAAGGAGTTCCCAACTGCAGGACAATCTCCCTCTGAGCATAATTTGTATCTTGATATTCGTCTACCAATATATATTTAAAGCGATTCACATAACGTTGAAGTACTTCTGGATGTTCTTTAAACAATATATATGTATAAACCAAGAGATCATCAAAATCCATTGCATTAGATTGCCGACAACGATTTGTGTAGTGTTGATAGATTTGATAGAACAAGCCTATCTTATTCTGGTCGTCATTCTTTCTACTCGAAAAGTCATTTTCATATTGAGACGGTGATACCAAATGATTCTTTAGATTAGATATTCGCGACAACATCTTACCGTCAGAATAATCTTTGTCATCCAATCCCAGTTCTTTTACGATGGAACGCAAAAGACTTTTACTATCCGAAGTATCATATATCGTCAGTTGACCTTGAAAGCCGAGCAACCCCGCATTAACTCTTAGTATGCGAAGAAAAATAGAATGGAACGTACCCATCCATAGCCGATGAGCATTAGTGTCACCAACCATCCTTCCAATACGATCTTTCATCTCGTTGGCAGCCTTATTCGTAAAAGTAAGTGCAAGTATCGAATCGGGCTCATAGCCGATAGACAATAGATATGCTATTTTGGAAGTCAATACACGTGTCTTTCCAGAACCGGCACCGGCTATCACCAAAGAAGCGCCATCATTATATAATACAGCTTGTCGCTGGTTTTCATTTAAATCATTTAAAAATCCTTCTTTCATGGCAACAAAATTAAGTAATATTCCATAAATAAGAACTAAAATTAGTAATTTTGTGCGTTATTCTCGGATTTAAGTAAAGATATCAATATGTCTACAGAAATTAAACATCCGGCAAAAAGACATTATCCCGTTGGATATGTTCTTAGCGGTGGCTTTATCAAGGGATTTGCCCATTTGGGAGTCATACAAGCCCTATTGGAGCACGATATCCATCCGGATATTTTTGCTGCAGTAAGTGCCGGAGCTGTATCGGCAGCATTTGTTGCCGATGGGAACGAACCTTACAAAGTGCTTGACTTCTTTAAAGACAAGCGTTTCAAAGACCTTACCCGTCTTGTCGTTCCTAAACGAGGCTTGTTCGAGATGACAGATTTTACTGACTTTCTGAGAGAGAATCTCAAGGCCAAGAAGATACAGGACTTAAAAATTCCGTTAATCATAAATGCTACAGATCTAGACAATGGAAAGAGCGTAAGCTTTACCCGCGGAAATCTTGCCGAACGTATTGCAGCGTCTTGCTGCCTTCCTATTCTATTTGCACCAGTCTGTATCAATGGTGTTCATTATGTAGATGGAGGCATCTTCAGTAATTTGCCGGTATCTACAATTCGCAATTCCTGCAACAAGGTCGTTGCTGTCAACGTGAGTGCTTTGGCACCCGAAGGTTATAAATTGAATATCATGGGAATAGCAATGAGAGCGTACCATTTGATGTTCAGTTCGAATAGTATGCACGAAAAAGATCAAGCCGATTTATTTATCGAACCTTACAATCTGACCGGATATAGTAATCGGGAACTCGAGAAAGCCGAAGAAATATTCAATCAAGGCTATCGTACAACAAATACCTACCTCAATAAGCTCTTAGCTGAGAAAGGAACAATATGGAAATGAAGAAAATTATCATATATCAAGTATTTCCCCGCTTGTTTGGCAACAACAATGCCGATTGCCAATATAATGGAGATATTGAAACAAACGGTTGCGGAAAATTCAATAATTTTACTGCCAACAAGTTGAATGATATTAAAAAAATGGGAGCCACTCATATATGGTATACCGGTGTCATAGAACATGCTACTCAGACAGATTATTCAAAATATGGTATCCAGCGCGACCACCCAGCTGTTGTAAAGGGCAAAGCGGGTTCACCATACGCTATAAAAGACTATTACGATGTTGACCCAGATCTTGCTATCGACGTAGAGCATCGCATGGCAGAATTCGAAGCATTAGTGAAAAGGACTCACAAAGCGGGTCTGAAAGTCATTATGGACTTCGTACCCAATCATGTGGCACGTCAATATCATTCTGACGCCAAGCCGGAAGATGTAGAAGACTTAGGAGAAAAAGATAATAAGGCACTGGCATTCTCACCTCAAAATAACTTCTATTATATCCCACAAACCAAGTTTCATGGTCAGTTTGATTTGAAAGGTTGTGCCAATGAACCTTACGAAGAATATCCCGCCAAGGCAACTGGTAATGATAAGTTCGACGCTGCTCCCAACATTAATGATTGGTATGAGACGGTGAAACTCAACTATGGCGTAGACTATGCTCATGGCGGTTACAAGAACTTCTCTCCTATTCCGAGCACTTGGAATAAAATGCGCGATATCTTACTTTTTTGGACAAGCAAAGATATCGACGGCTTTCGTTGTGATATGGCAGAGATGGTACCTGTTGAATTTTGGCAATGGGCTATTCCACAAATAAAAGAAGTCAACCCTAAGATACTGTTCATTGCTGAAGTTTATAATCCGAAGCTCTATAAGAGCTATATTGAAACGGGCCATTTCGACTATCTTTATGATAAAGTGGGACTTTATGATACGCTACACAACATTATCTGTGGATACGGTTCGGCCAGTTCCATCTCGTCCAGTTGGCAAAGTCTAGGCGGACTAGAAACCAAGATGCTCAATTTTCTCGAAAATCATGATGAAAGACGTATTGCTTCCGATTTCTTTGCAGGAGACCCTTTGAAGTCACTTCCAGCTCTTATAGTATCGGCATGCATGAATGTCAATCCTTTTATGATCTATTCGGGCCAAGAATTTGGTGAGACCGGTATGGATAGCGAGGGATTTAGTGGACGCGACGGCCGTACTACTATCTTCGATTATTGGAGTATTCCTACACTTCGGTTGTGGGACGAAGCACACGAGTCTAATAATCTGTCGACAATAGAACCACTTCTAAAGATACATAGTTTCTACCAGAAAGTACTTACTCTTTGCAACAAAGAAAAAGCCCTCTACATGGGCAGTTTCTTCGATCTCACCTATGCCAATATCAACGGATGGCGATTCAACGAATACAAGCAGTATGCATTCTTCCGTAAATATGAAAAGGAGATATTGCTTATCGCAATCAATTTCGATGACCAACCGGTAGATATTGCCATTAATATTCCTTCTCACGCTTTCGACTTTCTGCACATTCCACAGAAAGATATATATGAAGCAAAAGATCTGCTCTCGGGCAAGAAAGAAATGATAAGCATGCTGCCCTACAAAGCCACCGAAGTGTTTATTGATAAGTGGAATGCTAAGATTTTGAAATTTACAATATAAACAACAACCTTATCTACTACCTCAGAATATTAACAAGTAACTAAATATAAGGTATTAAGATAATAAAATGGGAAAGCAAGTATTTCAAACAGATTCAACCTCACGCTGGAATAAATTCAAATGGAGCATGAGGTTTGTATTCTTCATAGTGGCAATACTGGTTGCAGTATTTATCACAATGCTTATTATTGATAGTATTCCTAGTCTGCCCTTCAGGCAAGACTATCGAAGTGCGGTAACAGCATCCCGCCCCTATCTCAAAGACAACAAACTATCTAAAGAATACAAGGACTTCAGAACATTCTTCAACGAGAAGAAGCTACATAGCAATTATGCACTCGAAAAAGCACTCTATTTAAAGAAGCTAAAACGATTTAAAGGTAGTGGCGACTCGTTAAGGAATAAATATATTGCATCGTGGAGTAAATATGATGCTGGTATCCGTTCAGCTTTCTACGTATCGTGGGATCCAAAATCTCTTTTTTCGCTGAAACAAAATATCAGCAAACTCAATCTTGTCATACCCGAATGGTTCTTCATAGACCCAACAACCGATAAACTCAATGTCAAGATTGATCCGAAAGGCTACAACCTGATGAGAAGGAGTGGTGTGCCCATCATGCCTATTCTGAGTAACAACTTTCAGCAAGACTTTCACGCCGAAGGTATAGGGCGCATTCTGCACAATGCTACGAAGCGCAAGCAGCTCATTAATGATGTGCTCAATCAATGCCTGAGCCATAAGTTTATCGGTATTAATATAGATATCGAGAATCTGAACGAAAATAGCGACGAATACCTCACCGCCTTCGTCAAAGAACTATCACAAGCATTCCATGCAAAGGACTTGTTCGTCACTCAAGATATACAACCATTCAATACAGACTATAACCTTACCGAGCTGGCCAAATACAACGACTATCTCTTCCTCATGGCATACGACGAACACATGACGATGAGTAGTGCTGGACCTATCAGTTCGCAACAATGGATAGAAGCTGCTGTCGACAATCTGGCAAAGAAAGTGCCCGAAGAAAAGATTGTTTTGGGCTTGGGAGCATACGGCTATGACTGGACAGATAAGGGCGACAATAATATCAGCCTTTCCTATCGTGATGCTCTCTCTACGGCATCCGATTCGGAATCTAAAATCGTATTCGACCCCACCACCTACAATTTGAGTTTTGCCTATCAAGATGACAATAATGAGGTACATCAGGTGTACTTTACCGATGCTGCCACTCACTTCAACACGATGAGATTCGGTACAGAATATGGTTTGGCAGGATTCGGATTATGGCGTCTAGGTAGCGAAGATAGTCGGTTGTGGCAATTCTACAACAAAGATATGTCGCATAGCGCCGCTGCTCGTTTCCGTATCGGAGATTTAGAGAATCTTAAAGGTAGCGATGATGTGAATTATATAGGAAATGGCGAAGTACTCGACCCTCTCTATACTCCTCATCCCGGAAGCGTGAATATCGAAATGGACAATTCCAACATTCTTATCGCTTCAGAAGATTATCAATCTATACCGTCGTCCTATCAGATTCGTAAGTTCGGCAAAGCAAGCAAAAAGCAGTTATTGATAACATTCGATGATGGTCCAGACGAGACATGGACACCAAAAATACTCGATATTCTAGCTAAATATAAGATTCACGCTTCTTTCTTTATGGTAGGACTACAAATAGAAAAGAATCTGCCACTTGTGAAAAGAGCGTATGATGAAGGTCACTTGATTGGCAACCATACATTTACCCACCGAAATGTGGCAAAGAATACACCGGAACGAACCTTTATGGAACTACGGCTCACCCGACTATTGATAGAATGTATCACAGGGCACAGCACAATTCTATTTAGAGCGCCCTACAATGCCGATAGTGACCCTGCTAGTTTCGAAGAAATCATTCCTATCGTCCTGGCACGTCAGCAAAACTATCTCGATGTAGGCGAGTCTATCGACCCAGAAGACTGGCAAGAAGGTATCAAAGCCGACGAGATATTCAGACGGGTGATCAAGGGAGTGGAACAAGGTAATGGCAACATCATTCTGTTGCACGATGCAGGTGGCAATACTCGAAAAGAAACCGTAAAGGCACTGCCACGCATCATCGAATATTTACAAAAGAAAGGCTATTCGTTTATCACCCTCTCTCAGTTTTTAGGAAAAAGCCGCGACGAATTGATGCCTTCTATCCCTAAAGGCAAAGAATACTATGCCATGCAAGCCAATCTGACACTTGCCACCAGTATCTACGAGATAACGAATTTCCTCACAGCTCTATTCATCATCTTCATTATTTTGGGCGTTGGACGATTGATTTTTATGCTCATTCTCACTATTCGCGAAAAGAGAAAAGACAAAAAACTGCCATTTAATGCTGGCGATTTCGAGAATGCACCGAAAGTTTCTGTTATTGTCCCTGCTTACAACGAAGAGGTGAATGCCGTATCTTCGCTGAAAAATCTTCTCGAACAAGATTATCCGAACTTCGACATTATCTTTGTCGACGATGGCAGCAAGGACGAAACTTACAAAAGAGTGTGCGAAGCTTTTGACGGCAACACCAAGATGAAACTACTGACAAAAGAGAATGGTGGCAAAGCATCTGCACTCAACTATGGCATTGCTCATACCGACGCTGAATACGTAGTCTGCATCGATGCTGATACAAAGCTTTATCACAACGCCATATCGATGCTGATGATTCACTTTTTCGACGATAAAGAAGATAAAGTAGGAGCCGTAGCAGGCAACGTGAAAGTGGGTAATCAACGCAATATGCTCACCAAATGGCAAGCGATAGAATATACCACCAGTCAGAATTTCGACCGTCTGGCATACTCCAACATCAATGCTATCACCGTAGTACCTGGTGCTATCGGAGCATTCAGAAAGAATGCAATAGAAGTAGCAGGAGGACTGACGACCGATACGCTTGCCGAAGATTGCGACCTCACCATCAGAATACTAAAAGCCGGATTCGTGATAGAGAACGAAAACCGCGCCGTAGCGATGACCGAAGCTCCCGAGAAACTGAAACAATTTGTGAAACAACGTACTCGCTGGAGTTTCGGCGTGATGCAGACCTTCTGGAAACACCGTGACGCATTGATGGCCAAGAAGTTCAAAGGGCTCGGCATGTGGGCACTACCCAATATGCTAGTATTCCAATTCATCATCCCAACATTCTCGCCTCTTGCCGATCTCTTCATGATTATCGGATTGTTTTCAGGCAATGCAGGGAAGATATTCATCTATTATCTGATCTTCATGATAGTAGATGCCAGCATTTCGATAGCCGCCTATCTCTTTGAGAGAGAGAAGCTATGGGTGCTGTTATGGATTATTCCACAACGATTCTGCTATCGTTGGATCATGTACGTCGTCCTGTTCAAGAGCTATAAGAAAGCCATCAAAGGCGAGTTGCAAACATGGGGCGTATTGAAACGAACCGGCAACGTGGCCGATATATAAAATCATAAAGAAGACTGAATATGAACAGAATCATACCAATAATATTAACTCTCGTCTGCTGCATCGGATTTGCCGAATGCAGCAGTTCGAAACTTAACCATGGAGTGCCCAAAGGTTATTATTTGCAATTCCAAAACGGACAAAAGACCAATAGCAAACAGACAGAGTTCAAGAAAGATTCTGCACGATACAGCCCGAGAACGCTCATTATATTCTACGACCAACGTATAGGTGACAAAGAACTGCTTAAAGCCGTAAAGCATTACAAAGCAGAGATCATATACCAATACAAAACAATGAATGGCATAGCTATCACCATACCCAAAGACAAAACTCTCGAAGAATCTATTCGATACTTCGAGAGTGTAAAAGGTGTACTCGCAGTCAATAAAGACTACATTTATAAGTTGGACTAAGCCTGTCTCTTCACATATACCTTGGCAGGACCTCTACCAATAAAGTCGATACCCGATTTGGGATCTTCACTGAAACTACGAAGTTCGGTTGTTGCCACACTTCTTGATAGTCCCGTGAGCTGCTGATAATCTACTATACGCATCACAGAGTGAGAAGAATCACTAAGATAGTCTAAAGCCAATTTCAATCTTTGTTCTTTAGTATAGGTAGAAAGATGGAGCGTACTGACTCCACCACGTTCTAATCTACATTGGCTGTTGGTCTTAATAACCAAGTCTTTATCGGCACGGAAATTAATTCCACTTACTTGCAAACTTTGAGCATTATGCTGTGGCTGGTCACCTTCGATAGCATCCATCTCTTTCTCGTCGCGCAAGCCCAAAGATGCTTTAAAGATTCCTAATCCGTCAATCGCCACAGAATTGCCATCTGCCAGTTCTTTCGAGATCTGCTCAACAAGCGATTGTAGCACATGAACTACACTTCCCGCATCGAGTCCCGAACCAGGGTAGCTAATATGTTCTACCAACTCTCTCATACTGACATTACACTGTGTCTGAATGCGATAATAGCATTTCTTCTCACCCGAGCCATTAATGTCGGGCATCTCCTGCTTGATATATTTTGCCATAACTCTTGAATGGTTTTTGAATTAATACTGATGTAAAGTTAATCAATTCTTTTTATATTCTAAAAATAAAGCCTTCGTTTTTTAAAATAAAGGCTTTATTTATTAAAACACAAGCTTTATTTTAATAAATTAAAGCTTGATTTATAGAATATGTTTTGAAGAAACAGATTATGCATCTATATAGAACATGTTTTATATATAGATGTGGGAAAAAAGTTGAATGATCATTTTTTTTTCGTTCCTATTGAACTCTAGGAATTTCGAATACGAAGC
>DAIUBN010000091.1:0-11568 GCA_036846645.1 Bacteroidaceae bacterium
GATATGCAATGTAATTGCCTGAAATACAACTATTTAATTTTTAGAACTCCCCTAAATAGGAAATAAAAGTAGCTAAACGCTATAAGAAAATGATTTGAGAAAAATATTAATTTTTTAATTTCCTTGAAATGGCATAGTAATACAAAGAGAATGACCAAACGCATACTTGAAATTAGCCATTTTCTTTTCGAGCACAGAACATATTTGCGGAAAAATAGGACCTAAAGATAGGAACAAAGTACGATTACAAATATTGATGAATAAACTGCATATAGAAACAGATATCTAAATCAAATAATGAGATAATTCAATATTTAAAATCGATTTCAAGTTGTATTGGTAAACTGATTTGTTCTCCAAGCGGATTGGAGACACTGAGACCAATCAAACGAATGGGATGATTAGAATAATCTACCTGACGAAGCAAGCGCTTGGCAATAGGAAGTATGGTTTTAACATTGTAAAGGTCGACACGCTTATCGACGGTAAAACTTCGTGTAATTTGAGTAAAATCAGCAAACTTTATTTTCAAAGTGAGTGTTACGCCATGAAACTCTTTACGATGCAGCCGCTCTACTAGTTCGACAGCAACATGATAGAGTTCGATGATAACAGCCGACGTTTTACTAATATCTTTTTCGAGAGTCGTTTCGCAACCTATAGATTTCCGCACTCTGGTCGTTTCTACCGGTCGTTCGTCTATTCCTCTCGCCATGTTATAGTAGAAATAGCCACCTTTGCCAAACTGGCGGACAAGCATTTCTTGAGAGCAATTTCTCAACAACTTGCCGTTGTGAATACCAAGCAAATGCATCTTCTTGGCAGTAACGGGACCGATACCCCAAAAAGACTCGATAGGAAGACGGTCTATAAACTCAATAGCACGATCGGGATGAATAGTGCAAAGCCCGTCGGGCTTACGATAATCAGATGCAATCTTTGCAAGAAACTTATTGTACGACACTCCTGCAGATGCCACAAGGTGAAGTTCGTTGCGAATGCGCCGCTTTATTTCTATCGCAACATCAACAGCTCGTTCTATGTGCTTTTTATTTTCTGTAACGTCTAGAAAAGCCTCATCGATAGAAAGCGGCTCTATCAAATCGGTATAATCGAGAAATATATCATGAATCTGCGCTGAGACTTCTTTATAGAGTTCCATTCGGCCCGGCAAGATAACGAGTTGCGGACAGAGTTGCTTGGCCTTGACTGACGATAGTGCAGAATGTACTCCATACCGACGTGCCACATAATTGGCAGTAGCAATCACACCGCGTTGTTCAGCATGTCCTACAGCCATAGGCACATCCCGTAGTTCGGGACGTTCGCGTTCTTCGACTGAAGCGAAGAAAGCATCCATATCGATATGAATAATCTTTCGCAACATCATCAATGGCAACGTTCTCGAACGTAGAGAATATTATAGTTTTTTCAGTTCAGTATAGAGTCGTTGAACCGGCAAACCCATCACATTATAATAACTACCCTTTATATCGCATACCCCAACAAAACCAATCCATTCTTGAACACCGTATGCACCAGCCTTATCGAGAGGCAGATAACGTTTCACATAATAGTTGATCTCATCGTCAGTGAGTTGAGAAAAGGTAACTTCGGAAGTGACATTGAAGCTCTTCTGAAACTCCGCAGTAGTAATACACACTCCGGTGATAACCTGGTGGGTAGCCCCAGAGAGTTTATGAAGCATCACTTTAGCCTCTTCCTCGTCGGCAGGTTTACCTAGTGCCTCGCCATTAATCCACACCACCGTATCGGCTGTGATAACCAATTCGTTACCTGTAATAAATTTACGATAAGCTTCGGCTTTTTGATGAGCGATAAATTGCGGAATTTCTTCGCCTTCTAGAGAAGAAGGATATTCTTCGTTCACATCAGGCAATGTCATCACCACATATTCTATTCCCAAGCCGGAAAGCAATTCTTTGCGCCGCGGAGAATTGGAAGCAAGAATAATCTTATATTTTGCTAAATTGGATAATACCATATTATATATGTATTAAGAGAAAAGAAAAGCTGCTTGCAACAGCAAACAGCTTTCCGTTATTGTTTTGAATACTATACTTACTTAGCCAGTTTGTTGTCAGAGCCAAGAACGTTAAGTATTTTATGTTTGTACATTTTCTCCATCTCGTCACGAGCAGGTCCACAATACTTACGAGGATCGAATTCACCTGGTTTTTCGTTGAATACCTTACGAACAGCAGCAGTGAAAGCCAAACGAGAGTCAGAGTCGATGTTAATCTTGCAAACAGCACTCTTGGCAGCTTTACGAAGTTGCTCTTCTGGAATACCAACTGCATCAGGAAGTTTACCACCGTTAGCATTGATAATATCAACATATTCCTGAGGAACAGAAGAAGAACCGTGAAGAACGATTGGGAAACCAGGAAGCTGAACCATAACTGCATCGAGTACATCGAATGCCAATGGAGGAGGAACCAATTTGCCAGTCTTCGGGTCGCGTGTACATTGTTCTGGTTTGAACTTGTATGCGCCGTGGCTTGTACCAATTGAAATAGCCAATGAGTCAACACCGGTCTTTGTAACGAAGTCAACAACTTCTTCTGGTTTTGTATAGTGAGATTCTTCAGAAGCAACCTCATCTTCAACACCAGCCAAAACACCGAGTTCACCTTCAACTGTTACATCGAATTGGTGAGCATATTCAACAACTTTCTTTGTAAGAGCAACGTTCTCATCGTATGGAAGAGCAGAACCGTCAATCATTACAGAAGAGAAGCCGAAGTCGCAGCAGCTCTTGCAGAGTTCGAAGCTATCGCCATGATCCAAGTGAAGAACGATTTCAGGATGTTCGCATCCCAATTCTTTAGCATATTCAACAGCACCCTGTGCCATATAGCGAAGCAAAGTCTGGTTAGCATAGTTACGAGCTCCTTTAGAAACCTGGAGGATAACCGGCGATTTCAATTCAGAAGAAGCTTTGATGATAGCCTGAAGCTGCTCCATGTTGTTGAAGTTGAAAGCGGGGATTGCATATCCACCGTTGATAGCTCTCTTAAACATCTCACGAGTGTTTACGAGTCCTAATTCTTTGTAATTAACCATTTTGTTTGAAAATTTATATATTAAATGAATAGAATTCATTGCAAAAGTAATAATTAAACTCGTAATCGAAAAACTATTTCACTACAAAAGTAATTCTATTTGTGATTATTTATCTATCGTTTTGGCATTCTAATCCTTATTATCAATTAATAACGAAAAAAATCAAAGTTAGATTATTGCAATTCAAAATAAAAGCTGTAACTTTGCACACTGAATTTTGAAGACCATTACACCAAATTAATATATAGAATAATAATTAAAAGCATATAGAATAATGAAAAAAGGTATTCATCCCGAATCATACCGTCTGGTAGTATTCAAAGATATGTCGAATGGCGACATGTTTTTGTCTAAGTCAACATGTGCAACTAAAGAAACTTGTGAGTTTGAAGGCGAGACATATCCATTGATAAAGGTGGAAATTTCTAATACTTCTCACCCGTTCTTCACTGGTAAGTCTACTTTGGTTGATAGCGCCGGACGTGTTGATAAGTTCTTAAGTCGTTACGGTGACCGTAAAAAGAAATAAGAGATTACTTCAAAAAGTTAAAAAAAGGATTTCCATTCAAGGAAATTCCTTTTTTTTTGCCCATAAACGATGGTAGAAAGAAATGCACTTCGTATATTTGCAACAGATATAGAATGCAAATCGAAAACTTGTTGGCTTTATAAGCTGTTAGATTTACATTGACTTCGTGCGAATAATTATATCTCTTTATATATGATTAATAACAAATCAAAAAGGACAATGCAGAAAGCAAAATCTGTCACTGCATTTATCTCCAAGAAATGGAATAAGTTCTGGACATGGTACAAAGGTTTATATATAGGTAGCCCATGGTATAAAAAAACAATCGTCGGGATTATCTCATGCTTCATCGTTTTCATGCTTTACCTAGGCATGGTAGATTGGAACTTCCTTTGGCTGTTTGGTAAGTCTCCAAGCATGGCTAGTATCCAGAACCCCGAACAACCGGTGGCTTCAGAAATATATAGTGCCGATGGCAAACTCATCGGAAAATACTTCCGCGAGAACCGTATGCCGGTGAAATACGAAGAGATATCACCAATACTTATCAATACTCTTATTACTACAGAGGACGAACGTTTCTATCATCACTTCGGTATCGATTTTCAGGGACTGTTTTCGGCAGCCAAAGATATGATGCATGGTCGTAGCCGTGGTGCCAGTACCATTACCCAGCAATTGGTGAAGAACATGTTCAAGATTCGTTCGCAATACTCTACCGGTATATTAGGAAAGATTCCGGGTATACGACTCATTATTCAGAAATCAAAAGAATGGATTGATGCCATTAAAATTGAAATATTCTATTCCAAAAAGGAGATTCTGACCATGTATCTCAATACTGTCGACTTCGGAAGTAATGCATACGGCATCAAAACCGCCTCTAAAACATACTTCCGCACTACTCCTTCTCAAATCAACTACGAGCAGGCGGCAACTCTTGTAGGCATGTTGAGAGCAACGACCTATTATAATCCTCGTCTCAATCCGAAAAATTCTTTGAAACGCCGCAATGTCGTACTCGACAACCTAGTAACACACAATATTATCAAACGCCAGGAGTGTGACTCACTGAAACAACTTCCTATCAAGCTCAACTATGCTGTAGAGAGCAATTATGATGGTATAGCACTCTACTTCCGCGAAGCTGTTGCCAACGAACTTTCTGCTTGGCTCAAAGATAACGACCTCGACTTGTATAGCGACGGACTGAAAATCTACACAACGATAGATACCAGAATGCAGAAATATGCCGAAGCTGCTGTCGATAAAAAGATGCGTGAGGTGCAGAAGAACTTCAATAGTCAATGGGGAAAGAGGGCTCCTTGGTGTGATGAGAAGCATCAGGAGATTCCTAACTTCATCGAGAATATCGCTAAGAAGACATTGGGCTATAAGCTATTGCAAGCCAAATATGGTAATAATATCGATTCTATCAATTATGAGCTCAACAAGCCTCATAAGGTAAGAGTCTTCTCTTATGATAAAGGAATGCACGACGAAAACATGAGTACTATGGACTCTATCCGCTACATGGAACGTTTCATGCACTGCGGATTTATTGCCATCGAACCTCAAACCGGTTATGTCAAAGCATGGGTGGGCGATATCAATTTCGAAGCATGGAAATATGATAAGGTTACAGCCAGACGTCAGCCGGGGTCTACATTCAAACTTTTCGATTATACAGCAGGTATGAATCATGGTATGTCGCCTTGCGATACTCGTGTCGACCATTATATCCAGCTTGATGTACTTGATCATGGCAAACCGACTAAATGGATTCCTGGAAACGCCAACGGTAATTATACCGGTCGCGAATATTCTTTAAAAGCAGCTTTTGCACAGTCCATTAATACCATTGCAGTACAAGTTTCTCAAGAAGTAGGTATACATACTGTTGCCGAAACAGCCAAAGCCATGGGCATCAAGACCCCATTGGAAGAGACTCCGGCACTTAGTCTCGGAGCTTCCGATGTCTGTCTCGAAGAATTGGTAAATGCCTATTCTACTGTTGTCAACGACGGTAAGGCTCACGATCCTATCTTAGTCACCAGGATAGAAGATCAAGACGGTAAGACCATCTACGAAGCCAACGATACTCAAACACAAGTTATTCCTTACGAATCGGCATTCTTGATGCAAGAAATGCTCAAAGGTGGTTTGACAGAACCGGGTGGAACAACACAAGCTCTTTGGGAATACATCTCACCCTATACTAGAGAAACTGAGTTTGGTGGCAAGACCGGAACATCGCAGAATCACTCTGATGCATGGTTTGTTGGCGTCACCCCCAACCTCGTTGCCGGTGCATGGGTAGGTGGAGAGCACCGAAGCATCCACTTCCAGACAGGAGCCTACGGACAAGGGAGCAGAACAGCACTACCGGTCTACGGCTACTTCATGCAACAAGTACTGAGCGACCCGTCACTCGCCAAATATAAAGGGAAGTTCCCGAAACCAAAGCAGACTATCACCAGAGACTACAACTGCCAAAGTGTATACTATAATAATAAGAGCGATTCAACATCTGTCAACCTAGACGATAGTTTGATGAACGAAGGCGGTGCGGGTACCGAAATCGATTTGGGCGAACCCGTAGCACCAGAAGGTGTAGGAACTGCCAAAGACAAGAAAGAAAAAGAGAAAGAAAAGGAAAAAGACAAAGACGTTGTCATCTAAAAATAGTTCAGCGGGATTGTATAAGACTTATACAATCCCGCTGTTGTTTTATTCTGTTTCATAAGGCTTATATGGTCTATAAGCCTTATAAGCCCTATAAATCCAGTTTCTTCTGAACAAACTGCATTAAGAAATCTACCGTTCCATCAATTCCGAAAATAGAAGAATTGACACACAAATCGTAAGAAGCCGCAGCTCCCCATGTTTTTGCAGAATAATAATTATAATAATCGGAACGTCTCTTATCGCATTTTTCGATAGCTGTTTCAGCAGCCTTATCAGTAATCATTTGTTTGGCACAGATTCTTGCAACGCGATCTTTAAAATCAGCACAGATAAAGATGTTAACGGCACGAGGATCATCACGAAGAATATAATCGGCACACCGCCCCATGAAAATACAAGATTTGGTATCAGCCAGCATCTGAATTACTTCACTCTGTATTTTAAATAAAGAGTTATTGCTCAGCATACTTCCACTAGGGGTGGCATTCTCCATAAAAGCGAAATGAAGATTAGAGAGTGTACCAAACACTCCTTGAGAAGCCTCCTCGTCGGCACGTTCAAAAAATTCTTTGCACAAGCCACTTCTTTCCGAAGCCATACTAATCAATTCGTTATCATACAAATCGATTCCCAATTTTGCAGCCAACTTCTCCCCTATTTCATGTCCCCCGCTACCTAATTGTCTACCTATATTAATTACATAGTTTTCGTTCATCCTAGTATTTTGATAAATTAATTGTGCAAACTTAAATTTAAATTTTGATATTTACAAATACACTTTGCCTTTTAACAAAAGCAGAAAGAACAAACTTATACCTTTTTAGCCCTGATTGGCAAACATCAGATTTAAGCCCTACAAATATTTCATCAACAAGTTTGAGACCTTCCGTACTGAACATTCAAAATACCAAATTAATATTTATAGACTACCAATTTAAAAGAAATCGGGGCTTAACATTTGATAAATTAGTTGTAAATGCCATGTCTGAGTTACAAATAATTATTAACTGTCATAAATTAAAATATAATTATCCGTTTTTCTTGAAAAGTTTGCCATACTTAATTATGATTTTGTATATTTGTGGTCAGTTATGAAAAATACTCGGGGCTAATATAGCTTTGAATAAACATTTTACAAAATATTTATTTAGATAAACTATGGCAGATAAAAAAGAAAAACTCTTCTCGGAGTTTCCTCCCATTTCTAAGCAAGAATGGTTAGAGAAAATTCAGGTAGACCTTAAAGGTGCCGATTTCGAGAAGAAGCTCGTTTGGAAAACAAACGAAGGATTTAAAGTTCAACCTTTCTACCGTATGGAAGACCTCAAAGATCTAAAGACCGTTGATTCTCTTCCCGGTGAATTCCCTTATTTAAGAGGTACTAAAAAAGATAACAACCTATGGCTTGTCCGTCAGGATATTGTCGTAGCAGATGCTGCTGCAGCCAATGCTAAGGCACTCGATATCCTTAATAAAGGTATCGACTCTCTTGGTTTCAGAATTAAGGGTAAAGACGTAAGCGCAGAACTCATCGAAACATTATTGAAAGACATCTGTGCCGAATGTGTTGAACTGAACTTCTCTACATGTCCAAATAAGGTAACAGAACTCGCTCAGATTCTGGTAGACTACTTCAAGAAAAAAGAATATGATCTTTCTAAGCTGAATGGTTCTATCGAATACGACCACTTCAACATCATGCTGAAGAAAGGCAAAGAGAAAGAAGACTTTGTTCAGACTTGCAAGCAATTGCTCGATATCACAGCCGAACTTCCTAAGTATCGTACTTTCACAGTTCATGCCAACTCTTTGACCAACGCCGGTGCCTACATTTATCAGGAACTCGGTTATGCTTTGGCTTGGGGTAATGAATATATGAGTCAGCTCACCGAAGCAGGTCTTCCTGCAGCAGCTGTTGCCAAAAAGATTAAGTTTGTAATGGGCATCAGCACCAACTACTTCATGGAAATTGCAAAATTCCGTGCAGCTCGTATGTTGTGGGCCAATATCGTTGCTTCTTACGGTCCCGAATGTCATGGCGACTGCAAGAATCAAGGCGAAAACGGTCAATGCCGTTGCGCTGCCAAGATGAAGATTTTAGCAGAAACTTCTCAATACAACCAAACTGTTTATGATTCATACGTCAACCTGCTCCGTTCTCAAACCGAAGCAATGAGTGCTGCACTTGCCGGTGTAGACTCTATGACAGTGATTCCTTTCGATAAAGCTTATCAGGAACCCGATGAATTCTCTGAACACTTGGCTCGCAATCAACAATTACTGTTGAAAGAGGAGTCTCATTTCGATAAGGTAGTCGATCCTGCCGGTGGTTCTTGGTATATCGAGACACTGACTTCTTCTATCGCTCAAGAGGGTTGGAAACTGTTCCTCGCATCTTGCGAAGAAGGTGGTTTCGAAGCCATTGTCCGTGCAGGAAAAGTTCAGGATGCTGTCAATGCCAGCAACAAATCTCGTCACGAAGCATTTGCTAAACGCCGCGAGACCCTACTTGGTACCAACCAATTCCCTAACTTCAATGAAATGGCTGCCGATAAGTTCACCGAGAAGCCGGCTTGCCATTGCAGCTGCGCTCAAGAAGAAAAGACTATCGCTACTCTCAATACAGAACGTTTGGCCGATGAATTCGAAGCACTCCGTCTATCTACAGAGAAAGCTGATCACCGTCCAAAAGCATTCATGCTTACTATTGGTAATTTGGCAATGCGCCAGGCTCGTGCCCAGTTCTCTTGCAACTTCCTGGCTTGCGCCGGATACGAAGTTGTCGACAACCTCGGATTCGAGACTGTTGAAGCAGGTGTCGAAGCTGCAATGGAAGCGAAAGCTGATATCGTAGTACTCTGCTCTAGCGACGACGAATATGCAGAATATGCTCTTCCGGCATACAAAGCATTGAACAATCGTGCTATCTTTATCGTTGCCGGTGCTCCTGCCTGCATGGAAGATTTGAAGAAAGAAGGAATAGAAAACTTCATCCATGTACGCTGCAACGTATTGGAGACATTAAAAGAATACAACGCTAAATTATTGAAGTAAGATGAAACCAGATTTTAAAAATATCGATATATACGCAGCTTTCAAGCCCGCCGATGGTATGGCATGGCAGAAGGCTAACGACATTGAGCCCAACTGGAAGACACCCGAGCATATCGGTGTTAAGCCAGCCTATACTAAGGAAGACCTCGAAGGTATGGAACACCTTAATTATTCTGCTGGTATACCTCCTTATCTCCGTGGCCCGTACTCTATGATGTATCCGTTCCGCCCGTGGACTATCCGTCAGTATGCCGGTTTCTCTACAGCCGAAGAGTCTAATGCATTCTATCGCCGCAACTTGGCATCAGGTCAGAAAGGTCTATCTGTTGCATTCGACTTGGCTACTCACCGTGGATACGACCCCGATCATCCCCGTGTAGTTGGTGATGTTGGTAAAGCCGGTGTATCTATCTGCTGCCTCGACAACATGAAAGTTCTGTTCGACGGTATTCCATTGAACAAGATGTCTGTGTCTATGACAATGAACGGTGCCGTTCTGCCTATCATGGCATTCTACATCTGTGCAGGTCTCGACCAGGGTGCCAAACTTGAAGAAATGGCAGGTACTATTCAGAACGATATCCTCAAGGAGTTCATGGTACGTAACACCTATATCTACCCACCAGCATTCTCAATGCGAATCATCTCTGATATCTTCGAATATACTTCTCAGAAGATGCCGAAATTCAACTCCATTTCTATTTCGGGTTATCACATGCAGGAAGCCGGTGCAACAGCCGATATCGAATTGGCTTATACACTTGCCGACGGTCTCGAATATCTTCGTGCCGGTGTCAAAGCTGGTATCGACATCGATGCTTTCGCTCCTCGTTTGTCATTCTTCTGGGCTATCGGTACCAACCACTTCATGGAAATTGCCAAGATGCGTGCAGGCCGTATGTTGTGGGCTAAACTGGTTAAACAGTTCAATCCGAAGAATCCTAAGTCTCTGGCACTGCGTACTCACTGCCAGACATCTGGTTGGTCGCTCACCGAGCAAGATCCTTATAATAATGTAGGCCGTACTTGTATCGAGGCTATGGCAGCTGCACTGGGTCACACTCAGTCTTTGCACACCAATGCTCTTGATGAAGCTATCGCATTGCCTACCGATTTCTCGGCTCGTATTGCCCGTAACACTCAGATCTATATTCAGAACGAAACATACGTTTGCAAAGGTATCGACCCATGGGGCGGTTCTTACTATGTAGAATCTCTCACCAACGAATTGGTTCACAAAGCTTGGGAACATATCGAAGAAATCGAGAAACTTGGCGGTATGGCTAAGGCTATCGAATCTGGTATTCCAAAGATGCGTATCGAAGAAGCTGCAGCCCGCACTCAGGCTCGTATCGATAGCGGTTCGCAAACTATCGTCGGTGTCAACAAGTATCGTTTGGAGAAAGAAGCTCCTATCGATATTCTTGAGATTGATAACACAGCAGTTCGCAACGAGCAAATCGAGACTTTGAACAAAGTACGTGCTCGCCGTGACGAGAAAGCTGTACAAGCAGCCCTTGCTGCTATCACTAAGAGCGTAGAGACTCACGAAGGCAATCTGCTCGACTTGGCAGTACAAGCTGCTCATATCGGTGCTACTCTCGGTGAGATTTCTATGGCATGCGAAAAAGTAGTTGGACGTTATAAAGCAGTAATTAGAACAATTTCAGGCGTGTATTCATCAGAAAGCAAAAACGACAAATATTTCCAGGAAGCTTGCGAGCTCTGCGACAAGTTTGCTAAGCAAGAAGGACGTCGTCCTCGTATCATGGTAGCCAAGATGGGTCAAGACGGTCACGACCGTGGTGCTAAAGTAGTAGCAACAGGTTATGCCGACTGTGGATTCGATGTTGATATGGGTCCGTTGTTCCAGACTCCTGAAGAAGCTGCCCGCGAAGCAGTAGAGAATGATGTTCACGTAGTTGGTGTATCTTCACTAGCTGCAGGTCACAAGACATTGGTTCCGCAAATCATTGCCGAATTGAAGAAGCTCGGTCGCCCGGATATCATTGTTATCGCCGGTGGTGTCATCCCGACACAAGACTACGACTTCCTCTACAAAGCAGGTGTTGCCGGTATCTTTGGCCCTGGTACCAACGTATCTAAGTGTGCTTGCGATATCTTGCATATCCTACTTGGTGACAAATAAGGAATAGTCAATCTATAAATAGTAAAGAGGATGTATCAAATCGACACATCCTCTTTTTTTA
>DAIUBN010000092.1:0-5192 GCA_036846645.1 Bacteroidaceae bacterium
TCGTACCTCGTTGCCACTTCTTACGCTCGTCGATCCGAATCGTGAAAGAGATATCGTGAATGCTTTAATCAATATCTATAAGAGAGACGGATATATGCCCGATGCCCGTAGTGGCAACAGTAACGGTAGAACACAGGGTGGCTCGAATGCCGAAATTGTTATTGCCGATGCTTATGCCAAAGGTCTGACGGGTATTGATTATGAATTGGCACTGCAAGCCATGATGAAAGATGCGACTATGCCTCCTGGTGGTAATGAAGAACAAGAAGGCCGAGGCGGACTGGTTCAATACAACAAGCTGGGCTATGTTCCTTTTGGTATTGATAGAGCTGGCAATCGCACTGTAGAATATGCTTTCGATGATTATTGCATTGCTATGGTGGCCAAAGGACTTGGCAAGGACGACATATATAATAGGTATATCAAGCAAGCCGGCAACTGGCAGAATCTGTGGCGCAGCGATTATGAGTATGACGGAGTGAAAGGTTTCGTGATGCCTCGTTCGTCGGCAGGAGAATGGCTCGACAATGTTCCGTTCGGTAATTCTAAAGTAGTGCATCCTACATTCCGCTACACTCCGGTCACTCGTGAAGCGCCTTGGTATACGGCATGGTGGTCTACTTTCTTCTACGAAGCTACTTCTTGGGAGTATTCGCTGAGTATTCCTCATGACGTGCCGATGCTGATAGAAAAATGTGGTGGTAAAGATGCTTTCTTGAACAGGCTCAATCAATTCTTCGATAAGAATTATTATAATGTGAACAACGAACCCTCGTTTCTCACTCCTTGTCTATATCATTGGATTGGACGTCCCGATTTGACCGGTAGCAGAGTGCGTCAGATTATCGAAACCAATTATAATGATACGCCTTCGGGACTTCCGGGCAATGATGATTCGGGTGCCATGTCATCATGGCTGGCTTTCCATCTTATGGGCTTCTATCCCAATGCCGGTATGTCGTACTATCTGTTGCATGCTCCGTTGATTGAGGAATATACACTGACACTTGCTGGAAATAAGAAACTGCATGTCATAGCTCGCGGCTTGTCCAAGAAGAATTGTTATGTGCAGCAGGTGCTTCTCAATGGTAAGCAGCTCGATAGAGCTTGGATAGAACATACAGAACTCTTGCAAGGTGGCGAACTGATAATGAAGATGGGCGATAAGCCTACTGGTTGGGGAAGCAAGCAATTGCCATCCGTTATAAAATAGAATTAGTGATGAACAGATTCTTTATCATATTGATATTGTCGGTATTCCCATCGTTCGTGATGGCGAAGAGTTATCTCTTTGTCTTCAAATTGCATGGGCAGACTCGTCGTTATCCGATAGAGATGATGTGGAAATCAGATACGTTGAACGTAACTTGTCAGAAAGCTTGTTATAAGATGACTCGCGAAGCGGTAGCTCATGCGACTGGCTTTTCGTGGCTACAACCGATTGAGGGGACTGATGTGATATTGCAGAACGAAACTTTTGGTATCATCTCTCTTACGGCATTCAATAGGCTCCGCGATACAGGAAACCTTGAATATGGTGGATTGATGTGGCGGCTACAGAAAGACAGTTCGTCGGCAGCACTGCATGCCAAGGCTGACGTTGATGATACAGAAATGTGGATATCGACTATTGATGAACTGCCTGTGATAATAGAAATGAAAAATAATCCTTCAGGGATTGACTGGAAAATAGAATAGTTATGAGCAAATTAGTACGTCTTCTTTTTACAGTAGGTTTGATAAGGTTAGTGTTATGCCAATCTCTGATGGCTTCAGATTTCGATATGAAGAAATATGGAGCCAAAGGAGATGGCGTGACCAACAATACTGCTGTCATTCAGAAAGCTATTGATAGATTGAGTAAGCATGGCGGGGGGCGCATCATCTTTCCCGAAGGTACTTACTTGACGGGAAGTTTGCTGCTCAAATCAAACATAAGTATTTGTTTAAAGAAGGGTTCCATTCTCCTTGGTAGCACCAATCCTTACGATTACTATCCACTTGTTCTTTCCGAATCTTTCAAGAACGATGATAATGCACCGTTGGCACTCATCATGGCTAGCGGGGCTCGGAATATATCGCTCGAAGGTGAAGGAATGATAGACGGTCAGGGACTTGCTTTGGCTTTGGCAATAGATAGTCTGCACCATAATGGCATTAAGATAGATCCGCACTACAATACTCGCCGTATGCGTCCCGATGGCAATATTCGTCCAAAGTTGTTCTCTTTCTTTGGGTGCGATGGAATAAAGGTAAAAGGCCTTAGTCTTCGCAATAGTTCTTGCTGGGGATTGAGTTTCAATCTCTGCTCGCATCTCGTTATCGAAGATGCCGATATCTTGAACAGAGCATATTGGAACAATGATGGCATCGATATATCCGATTGTCGAAATGTTCGTGTGGCGCATTGCCGCATCAATTCGGCAGATGATGGTATCTGCCTGAAGTCGCATCAACCTGATGCTTGCAACGACAGTATCTATATAGAAGATTGCGAAGTGCGTAGCAGTGCCAGTGCTGTGAAGTTCGGTACCGCTTCGTGGGGAGGATTCAAGAATATCACCATAGATAATATCAGGGTGTTCGATACTTTTCGTTCAGCCATTGCCATCGAATCGGTCGACGGCGGTGTGATAGAGAATATTAAGGTGAGTCGCATCACAGCAAAGCATACAGGTAATGCTATTTTTATCCGGCTCGGTCATAGAGGCGGCAAGAATGTGGGCAGTATTAAGAATATCATGATTTCGGATGTTTCGGTAGAAGTTCCTTTCGATCGTCCCGATCTGAACTATGATCTGCGTGGTCCCGAAGTGGACTTCTTCCACAATCCTTTCCCGTCGTCTATTGTCGGTATTCCGGGATATGATATACAGAATGTTCGTTTAGAGAATATCGAAATCATTTATCCGGGCAGAGCTACAAAAGCAATGGGATATGTACCGTTGTGGCGCTTGAAACAGATTCCTGAGCAAACAGATAAATATCCGGAGTTTTCGATGTTCGGTGAGTTACCGGCATGGGGATTCTATGTTAGGCATGCAGAAAATATTGCAATGAAAAATATAAAGTTGAGGCTGGCAGATGAGGACTTTCGCTCTGCTATCGTTCTCGATGGTGCGAAAGATGTTTCATTTGATGGCTTGTCACTCCCTAATGGAACAAATCAAATAGCAGTTCAAAATAGCATAATTACTAAAACTGGAGAATTGAATATAACGAATATAAAATAATAAGAAACATATATGAAGAAACTAAAAACATTATTGACAGTACTTGTACTGGGCACTTTGTGCGCTTGTCATAGCAACAAGACCGATTTCGATATCCGCGACTATGGTGCCGAAGGTGATAGCGTTACCGATAATGCAGAAGCTATACAGAAGGCTATCGATGCTTGTAACAAAGCTGGAGGTGGCAGAGTGATTATTCCTGGTGACGGGGTGTATATGACGGGACCTTTCAAGGTGGCGTCGTATGTCGACTTGCATCTCGAAGCCAACGCCAAGTTGCTGGCCAATCCTGATGAGAAGGTCTACAAAGAAAGTGCTTTTCGCGAAAACAAAGGTGAAGGTATGAAGTGGATAAGTGGTGACAGCATCGTTCAGTTCTCTATTTCGGGCAAAGGAAAGATAGATGGTAACGGTGTGGCATTCATGGGCAAAGAACTAAGCGACTCTTACGAGTTGAAACCGGTTCATGAGTTCGACCCCCGTCCCCATGTGCTGACGATTGTTCATGGAAAGAATATCAGAATACACGACGTCACTATTGGCAATTCTGCCTATTGGACAATACATCTTGTAGGTTGTGAAGATGTTGTGGTAAGTGGAGTGAGCGTGCTCAACAATATGAAGATTAGAAATGGAGATGGTATTGATGTCGACCATTCAAAAAATGTCCGTATCAGCGACTGCCTGATTGAATCGGGCGATGACTGCATCTGTCTGAAGAATAGAAGAGAGTATGAAGATATGGGACCTTGTCAGGATATTTTGGTCACCAACTGTGTGATGAGTTCTCGCTCTTGTGCCATAAAGATTGGTTCGGAGAATATGGACCGTATCAGCGATGTAGTAGTCAATAACTGCATTATTCGTGACAGCAACCGTGGTATCGGTATTCAGAATAGAGACGAAGGAACGGTAGAGAATGTGATGTTCTCGAATATCGAGGTAGATTGCCATCTTTTCTCTAACGTTTGGTGGGGCAAGGCCGAACCGATTTACGTAACAGCCTATGCTCGCAAACCGGGCGATCATAAAGATGCCGGATGGCGTTTTCCGAAAGGAATGACCGATTATAAAGTTGGTGCCGTGACTGATATTTCTTTCAGCAACATCAAGTGCGAAAGTGAAAATGGTGCTTTCATTGGTGCCGATTCAAAAGATTGCATCCAGAATCTTCGTTTCGATCAGGTAGATATGATTATTTGCAAACGCACCAACTTCGAAGGCGGATTGTATGACAAACGTCCTTGCAAGGGTGATGAGTTTGTGAAAGGTATGACATACGGTTTCTATATGGATAAGGCGAGTGGAGTGACGATTCGCAATTCTTCGGTGAAATGGGGCGATACGAAGCCGGCATACTTTATAGACAAGCTGTTTACTCAAGATGTTGACGGACTGGAAGTATTCAATTTGAAATAAAAAAGATATATTATATAAGGTGCTTAGATGAGACGTTTCCTTCATGTGTTCTGTGCGTTGCTTTTCTGTCTTGTTCCTGTGTGGGCAGATAGAAAGCCGCTTCGCATAGCAGTTGTATCCGACATTCATGTTCAGGATACAACTATTGTCCGCTCCATGGATGCCGAAGTCCATTCTACAAGGCTGTTCAACGAGAACTACGTCGCTGCCCTCGCTGCCTTCGATGATATTGCTCGCAGAGGAATCAAAGATGTGATTATCACGGGCGACCTGACAGACAACGGACAGAAGATGAATGTAGAACTCATCGGGCGTATGCTTCGGCGGTATACCAGTATATATGGTATGCATTTCTTTTTGATGACCGGCAATCATGATCCTTCCCGTCCTTTTGCCGAGTCCAATGCCAATACTGAATTGCAACCTTGGGGCTATAAAGAGATTCATAAGGAATGGGCATCATTCGGCTTTATGCCTCAAAAAGAATATCTGTATTGGGCTACTCCTTTCAGCTCTTATTCTTATCAAAACTATCGGTAT
>DAIUBN010000092.1:5292-11418 GCA_036846645.1 Bacteroidaceae bacterium
GCTCAGTATATTAAAGATATAGCAGTGACCGGTAGATTTGATATGTTCAGATTCCCATCCGATAAGTCGTCAGAGTTGCTTGCCGATGCCGGAATCACGTTTCATCTCGGTGGACATATTCATCTGAACGACGATACAGAATTTATCTCTGCCAAGGGGAACAGACTGCGTAATATTCAAATTCCGTCTACCGCTGGATATGTTCCTGCCTATAAAATACTGACTGTTGCCGACAATCGCCCAATATCTGTTAGTACTGTTCCTCTAGATTCTGTTGCGGGCTTCGATGTTTTCTTCTCTCGCTATCGTGCCGAATATGATTCTCTTCGGCAGAAAAATCAATCAAATATTTGGGATGAACGGATATTGTCTTCAAAAAGCTATAGAGAGTTCTGCAAATGGCATCTTAGAGAATTGCTTCGTCTGCGTTTCCTTCCTGCCGATTTCTTGCCAGTAGCTTCGCAACAATTTATTTCGATGAGCGCAACACAGCTTTATCAGCGTTATGGTCTGCCTGCTGTTGGTCCGGCAGATTGGAATGGCTTCGATATGCTTTTCGATTTCTATAAATTGAGGATGGCTGGCGCATTGGCTCTATCGGATATTCCGCCTTCTCGTCTCAAACAGTATGAAATGCTTATCTCGAAAGCTTTAGGTAAGTCCTCGCCCAAAGACGACCTGGATAAGTTCTTTATCGGCTTGTGCCATATCATGTCTTTGAGATTGAAAAATATCAATTAATAAAGCAAATTTATAGGTTGGCAAATAATTTGTTCTCGAATATATTGCTTATCTTTGTTCCGCAAAGGTGAGCTGTATTATCTTTGCATTGTGAAGATAAATAACTTTAGTAAAACTTATTTTATAAAAAAACTTATTACAATGGAAATTACAGACAGCAATTACAAAGAACTTATTGAGTCCGGTAAACCGGTTGTTATTGACTTTTGGGCTACTTGGTGTGGACCATGCCGTATGGTTGGACCAATCATCGAAGAACTTGCCGCTACTTATGGCGACCAGGCTATTATCGGCAAATGTGATGTCGACAACAATAGTGATGTTACTGCAGATTTTGGTATTCGCAATATCCCTACAGTGATATTCTTCAAAGATGGCAAACAAGTAGACAAACAAGTAGGTTCTGCTTCTAAATCTGTTTTCGAGGAAAAATTGAAAGCTATTCTCTAATTCATATTACAACAAATCTTTTTAATCGATTAAGCCATGGCAGATATTTTGGACGAAGCCGATGACGAGAAATGCGTGGAGTATATTAAGAATTATCTTCCGCAAGAGCTCAAGGACCGTTTCACTGACGACCAGTTGTATTATTTTCTGGATGTGATAGACGACTATTATGTGTCGAGTGGTGTACTAGATGCCAAACCTGATAAAGATGGTTACGTATCAATAGATTTGGATGCTGTGACCGATTTCGTAGTGAAAGAAGCAAAGAAAGATAAAGTGGGCGAATTCTCTCGCGACGATATCTTCTTCGTTGTTCAGGGCGAAATGGAATATGGTGATTCGATTGATGAATAGAACTTTTGTTGCTAATGAAGCGCGAATGGACAAAAATAGAATTTAGTAAAGAACGCCCGTTCGGTAAACGAATGGGCGCTACTTTTATGTTCTTTAGAGAGAACTCGGGGCAGATGCTTCGTCTTTCTATAGGATTCTTGTTGCCTACCGTGCTGCTCATGACACTTTTCTTCACTTGGGCTCAGTCTCAGTTGTTTAAATTTACTCAAGTCGGTTATATCACCCCTTCTGCTTTAGGTGCCTTCACTTTGTATGCTGCTTGTGCTTTGCTGCTCTATATGTTGGTACCGTCGTTCGCTATGGCGCTGCTTCAACTTTACAATAAACGTGAAGAACGTCTTCGTGGCGTAACTTTTGGTGAAGTGATGGATGCTATGAAACCCAATTTTATCAAGATGTCATGCCTCATGCCGTTTATTATTGTTTTGTGTGGTTTGATGCTGATACTTGAGTTTAAAACATCTTTGCCTTTATATCTCATTGTGATATCGGTGTTTTATTTAGGTATCGGTGTCCCCTTGGCTTTATTGCTTCCAGTCTATATGATAGAACGGATATCTTTATGGAAGGCTCTGGCTCGTAGTTTCAAATTGGGATATCAACATTGGGGCTCTACATTTGTCTTCTTACTGGTATTGGGCTTGATTGGCGGTGGTGTGGCATTGCTGTTTGCCTTCCCTTGGTTGGTTACCACCTATGTCGAATCAGCTTTTTATGCCTCTTCTTCCAATTTCCAGATTCCTTTTATTTATCAGATTGTCATCTTCCTGTTCTCGCTGTTTATGATATGCGGGCAGATTATTTCTTCCATATTCTTCTTGATTGGTCTGTGTTATCAATATGCTCATACGGTATCTTTCAGGCAAAAGGTGCTCGTTGTAGATGATGTCGATAAGGCACTCGACTCGTTCGACGTACTTCGTGACGAATAATCAGTTCTTAATCATTCTGTTTTACTTCTTGCACTTCTCTTCCGCCCATAAGCTATTCTCATAATATTAGGAAAGTCCTCATTCAGTATTCCTGAACAAAAACTCAGCGTCCTCATGATGATGCTGTCGTTGATCATCCCTTCTCTTCCATCGATTACAAAAGTCGTGGCTACTTTGCCGTTATCGATATTGATAAATGTGCAGGGTATTGCAATTTGTCGATTCGACTCGTTGAGGTATTCTATTACATCTTTTCTCTTTTCTTCGGCGATAGTGATAGGAAGTAGTCCGGTTATCTCGATAATGTGGTATTTCTCATCATAAAGGATGAATAGATCCACATTGACGTTGCTGCATTCCATACTTAGAGTAATGCTTTTATTCTTTTTGTTCTTTTTGTATGTGATGTTCGCTTCGTCAAGGCAAGCATATATCATTGCCTCAAGAGATGTTTTCTGAACTTTTCCGCTTTTTATATCAATGTCTTCTTTTGTTTCCATCATTCTAGAATTTAAGTAGTGATAGACTTTAATGTGATAATGACTCTCTCTGACGAGCTAGTTTAATACAGTGTTCTCGCTTTCTGAGTCGGCTCCGGTAGTAAATGATTTCAATATGAGCAAAGCTCTACGAAGTGATGTATAGCAATTGCTGATAAGAAATTGAATAGAATTTTCTGAACATACCCCGTTATCAGTAAATATGGCCATATATGCTGACAAGCTTCTTGTTTCTTTGTTCAAAAAGATAGAACTATGGGCATACATGGTATTGGAGTCGTTAATTTTTTCCAGTACAATATCCAACTTATCAGATGGAATTTTTATTATCGGAGTAGCAAAACATCTGATGCATTCTATTTCATCGTCGAACAAGATGTTCATATCAACAAGACTATTGTCTTCTTCTATATTAAAGGAAAAGAGAAACTTTCTTTTATCGTATTGATAGTCTATATTGCAACTTTCCAAGAAACTCTTGGTTGCTTTGTATAGTGGCGATTTCATGCCGTGACACGAAGTTTTATTATTGTTTGTCATAGCTTCTATTATTTAGTTATATGCCGATATATTAGTCTTCTTTCTCCTTCAAAGATGCAAAAAATAAATTGAATATTCAAGAATAAAACTGATTATTCGTAAATGAATACAGAAGGGCTTACAAAAAGTTTCATTACTTTTGCACTTATGAAACGTAATGATTTATATGCTATACTCCATGTTGTACTGCTACTTGCTGTATGTGTAGTCACTTTTTTCTTGAATTATCGTACGTTATATGTCAAAGATGTACCTTATAATCTAGTGATGATGCATAGGCTGGTATCTGCTGTGGCTGGTACTGTCCTTACTTTCTTTCTCTATCTGTTGGGCAAGGAAATCAGTCAGCGCGAAGATTTTGCATGGATCGCTTCATTACTCTTTTGTAGTAGTTATGCCGTAATCTCTTTTGGAAGAACACCTTCTGCTGGTATTTGCTCGTACGCCGTCATGATGGGGGCGGTATTCTTTATCTATTGTACTTTCAAAGAGAGGCAAGGTACGTGGCTATCGGCTATTATAGCTGGAGTTTGTCTCGGCGTTTCTTATATGTGTAGCCAGTGGCAGACTTATATTGTTGTTCTTCTACCTTTCTTGGTGGTCTTTATCAGTTTCTGTCGTCCCATAGAATGGAAGCGATGGCGACAGTTGCTTGTCATACTTATTCTCGGAGCATTGGTTGCATCACTCTCTTTGTTCGACTTGGATTTCTTTCATTCTCCAATTGGCCAGTATATAATAGTAAAGGATAGTATGATATGGAACATTAAAGATATCCATCTGAATTATTACTATTTCTTCCATTTGTTTTGGAACACTGGTGTGTGGTCTCTTTTGTTCTGTACTGCTTTGCTTTATTCTATATGGATGGAAGAATTGAAAAAGCAACAAGTCTACTTGTTAAGTCTGCTTTGGTTGCTGGTGCAGTTGGCTATTGTTAGCTTCAGCACGCAAAGAAATGTTGTATTGCTTATTCCTATTGCGGTATCTCAGAGTTTGCTGATGTCGGCTGTGTTGATATTATGGCATGATAAACTGAAGAAGCGCTCTGCACGTAAGGAAGATCAACTCTTTGTTTATAACGGCTATTCACTTTCAGCAATATGTATGCTTGTTCCGATAGTTGGGTATTGGATGATCTATAAATCGGGCTATATGATATTCGATCGCTATCTCTTGTTTGCCATCTACGCCCTTATCATCAGTAGCGGTCTTTTTATCGCCACCTGGAAACGTATTCCCTATTTCGTAGTCTATGGCGTTACTTTGCTCATCCTCATCGGTGAAGTGATGATGTAGTGGAATCTAGTATAAAGAAAGACCTCCAAAGATGTCCTTTATGAACATTTTAGAGGCCTTTTCTATATGATTCTTATTGAACTACTTCGTTAGTTCTTCCAATTTGCTAATCATCTCGTTCGAATAAACTGTGCCAAAGAGTACTTTGCCTTGTTTGTCGAGCAAATACATGGTAGGTATCCATTGTATGTTGTAAGCTTTCGAAACCGTTGTCTCTTTCCATTTCTTGAGCTCGCTCACTTGCTGGTACTTGATGTCGTATTTGCTGATGGCTTTAGTCCATACCTCTTTATCGGTATCGAAAGAGATGCCTACGAAGGTGATGCCTTTGTCTTTAAACATATTATAGGCCTTCACCATATTGGGTGCATCTTTCTGACAGTCTGGGCACCAAGATGCCCAGAAGTCGAGTACAACATATTTGCCTTGAAGGTCGGCTAGTCTGATGGTGTCGCCTTGCGGAGTGGCTAACGCGAAACTAGGAGCTTGAGTTCCTACTTTCAATAGATTGGCAGTATAATCTTCTTCCTTATCTGACGATGTGCAGAAACTCATCAATAACAACACAAAGGGCAGAAACATCCCTGTCAATAGTATCTTTTTCATATTCATCTTCTTTTAGAATGTAACAGTACGGCTGCCGTCAGCCTCTTCTTCTATCTTCACTTTTACTGCGTCGCCCGGAAGCAGCTCTTCTATCAGTTCGGGCCATTCGATGAAACATACGGCACCGCTGAAGAAATAGTCTTCATAGCCCATGTCGTAAACTTCCGACAGCTTCTTGATACGATAGAAATCGAAGTGGTAGATAAGTTCGTCGGCGATAGTAGACCGATATTCATTGACAATAGCGAAAGTTGGTGATGTGATGACATCTTCTACACCGAGTGCTTCGCAAACGGCTTTGATGAACGTCGTCTTGCCGGCACCCATCTTACCGTAAAAGGCAAATACGGTATTATCACCCATTTCTGCGACGAACTGCTTGGCAGCTTCGTGAATACTCTCTAATGATTGAATCTTGATTTCCATATTGATTATTGTTTAGGTCGTATAAAATTGTTCCAAAGTTTGCAGCATACATAAATAAGTATGGAGCAGAATATGATTGTTGCACCCGAAGGCACATTGAGCAGATACGAAAGAACGAGTCCGCAAAGGCAGCTCACAAATCCGATGGCGATAGACAGCCATATCATCTTCTTGAAATTGAAGGTAAACAGGTTGGCAGTCATCTGCGGTATGGTGAGTAGCGATATGGCTAGCACGATACCTACCATTCGCAGACAGGCTACAATTGTCAGTGCGAT
>DAIUBN010000093.1:0-11322 GCA_036846645.1 Bacteroidaceae bacterium
ATCAAGCAGTTTACCGACGGTGCAAAAGATATGCTTTCTACGGCTATTGTCGTCGGATTGGCCGGTGGCATCATTCAGATTCTACAAGACGGGCATATCATCGATCCTATGCTACACTCCTTATCTTCTTTGATGGGTGAAACGAGCAGAATCCTATCTATCTCTGTGATGTATCTCATACAGACCCTTATCAATCTCATCATTCCATCCGGATCGGCCAAAGCCGCACTCACCATGCCTATTATGGCTCCATTCTCTGATGTTATCCATGTTTCGAGACAAGCCACTGTCATGGCATATCAGTTTGGCGACGGATTCACCAACATGATAACCCCAACTTCGGCCGTGCTAATGGGTGCATTGGGCATAGCACGTATTCCTTACGATGTTTGGATTAAATGGTTCTGGAAGATTCTACTCTTCTTTATCATACTAGGATTTGTTCTGCTCATCCCAACTGTATTGATGCAGCTCAATGGCTTTTGATAGAAAAACGCCTTCAAATCATCTTGATTGGACGATTTTAGGATATCATTGGACGATACTATCAGTCCGTCTCAAGAAATTGCATTACTTTTGAACCATCTTTTAATGCATATAATCAACCTATGAAACTAAAATTATTATTGGTCGCTACCGTACTTCTTTCAAGTACTTCTATTTTTGCTCAAGGCACAGTGAGCGATTATAAACGAGCTTATTCACTTCGCGAGAAATTCAAAAGCGATAATGTGTTCAACTCTCCTTCCGACATTCGTTGGAAAGATTCTACTTCCATATTCAGTTATGCCAAACAGACACCTCAGGGCAAACGTTTCGTCGTGGTCAACGCAGCTAGCAAGGAGCATAAGATATTCGATACTAAAGAAGCCATGAACGCCTACTTAGGCATTAAAGATGAAGAAAAAGATAAGAAGCCACAATTCGGTCGCAAAGTAGAGCGTCATTGGATGGAGGTTGACGAAGAAAAAGATACATCTCCTATTGTATCACCCGACGGCAAATTGGAAGCTTATATCGAAGGACAAAACGTCGTCCTACACCAAGTAGGAAAGCCTTATACCGAGAAACGTATTCTGAGTACCGACGGTACACTTTCCAACTATTATTCGGCATGGATACAATGGTCGCCCGACAGCCGTTACATTATGACTTGCAAACGCCGTCCCGTCGAGAAACGATATGTCTACTATGTTGAATCTTCGCCTTCCGACCAGCTTCAACCCATTCTTCACAAACAAGAATATGCTAAACCCGGCGACGAACTTCCTTTCAAAGTACCTTGTATATTTAATGTAGAGACGGGACAAGAAATTGTTGCGCCAACAGAACTATTCAATCAGCAATATGAAATCAATAATTTCGAATGGACTCCCGACAGCAAGGAAGTAACATTCGAATATAATCAGCGTGGTCATCAAATCTATCGTATATTGGCATTCTCTGCCCTAACCGGCAAAGTTCGCACTATCATCGAAGAGACCTCTTCCACTTACATTTATTACTACCGCCATTTTCGCTACAACTTTGCAGATGGCAGCAAAATCATCTGGATGAGCGAAAAAGACAATTGGAACCACCTTTATTTATATGATGTTGCCAAAGCGAAGATGATCAGGCAAATTACCAGCGGACCATGGTGTGTTCGTAATGTGGTGAAGGTTGACGAAAAGCAGAACACGATTATCTTCTCTGCCAGCGGAGTGAATAAGAACGAAGATCCCTACCTTATACATTATTATCGTATCGGGATAGACGGAAAGAATATGAAATGTCTCACCCCGGCCGAAGGCAATCATGTAGCTACCTTCAGCAGCGATATGAATTATATGGTCGACAAATACTCTAAAGTAGATATGGCTCCTGTCACCGAACTTCGCAGCACTAAAGACGGCAATCTGATTGAAACACTAGAGAAAGCAGATATATCCCGACTTCTTGCCAATGGATGGCGAGCTCCGGAAGTTTTCAAAGCCAAAGGTCGCGACGGACAAACCGAGATGTGGGGTATCATACAGCGTCCTGTCAATTTCGACGCTTCGAAGAAATATCCTGTTATCGAATATATCTACGCCGGGCCAGGCGATGCCTATACTCCCAAAAACTTCGTTTCCTACAACTGGAACACTCATTCCTTGGCCGAACTGGGCTTCATTGTTGTCCAACTAGATGCCATGGGCACAAGCTGGAGAGGCAAGAAATTCGAAGAAATCTGCTATAAGAATCTGAAAGATGCCGGATTCCCCGATCGAGAGTTGTGGATTAAGGCAGCCGCCAAGCAATATCCTTATATGGACATCAATCACGTCGGAATATTCGGAGCATCGGCAGGCGGACAAGAGAGCACCACAGCAGTGTTGCTGCATGGAGATTTCTATAAGGCAGCCTATTCTTCTTGTGGATGCCACGACAACCGCATGGATAAGATCTGGTGGAACGAACAATGGATGGGCTATCCTGTCGACAGTTCTTATGCAGCATGTAGCAATGTAGTCAATGCTCCGAAGTTGAAAGGTGCGCTCATGCTTGTTGTCGGCGAACTCGACGACAATGTCGATCCCTCTTCTACCTATCAAGTAGTGAATGCACTCGAAAAAGCCGGCAAAGACTTCGAATTGGTCGTACTACCCGGAGTGCACCACACCATGGGCGAAGAATTTGGCGAGCACAAGCGCTACGACTTCTTCGTCAAGAATCTGCTCGATGTAAAACCTCCAAAATGGAACGAGATTGAAGAAAGCAAATAATTAACTTTATACAATATATTAAGGTATAGTAGTAGAGTATTGATTACTCTACTACGTACCATGTATAACTATTTGCCGGAATGCGAATAGTCAAATCCACCGAATAGTCTCTATTCAACTTATATACATTTGGCTTCTCTTCACCACAGCGGATTTTTGCCTTATCAGATAAACCGGTATAATATAAAGGTAGCTTCACGCTGCGCACCATTTCCTGATTAGTGGGATTGAAGAACATCGCAAAACCTCTTTCCTTGTTATTAGCATTCACATGTAGAATACCATCCCAATCACGGCCGTCGGCTTTACGAAGATGAATGATATCGCTATTCAGAATGACACGATATTTTTTGTACCAGTCAATAACGCCCTTCACCACTTCTTTTGTAGCATCAGTATCATAGAGTCTTGGACCGCGATAGCAAGCTTGTACACCAGCGCCGTAATTCTCCATCATGATTTGTTTATAGGTCTCCAAATGTTCACTGAGAGGTTCTAGAGTAGCAGCCGCTCCTCCTCCGTGATATTCCACCAAGGGTACGAAACTCCAGCACATCGAAGCCGTACGGTCAAATGTACCGGTATAATTCACTTGGCGACTATGAATCAATTGTCTGTCACGAGGCAATGACCAGTTAGTTTCTCTATATCCTATACTCACCTTTGTTGAGCCGTTCAAGAAATAGAAATCGGGCACATTGAGAGAGATACCCTTTGCCAGCATCCAATGATAAAGATCGGTGATACGCCCGAACTGCTTCCATTGCGAATCGTTCAATCCTTTATGGTAAGTATGTTTTGTCGAAGCACACACATCGCCTGGATATGAGCCGTCGTGTTCGAGTAGTGTAAGTCCAGTCTTTTCGTAAAAAGTCTTTATTTTATTTAGATAGTCTACCCCCCAATTGCTACACAAGCATGGTGCAGAGCCGAAAAAGGCACCACCACGTTTGCCCGTAGCCGGATTGATGACATCTACATCATCGCTAATCCACCTGCTGGCACAAAGCGAATAGCCTCCCATTTCGATGCCTTTAGAATGAGCATAGTCTACCAAAGATTTGATTGCTGCTACATGTTCGGGATTCGTTGTCTCTACATCCATACCGCTTCCGAACGATAGGATTATCATCTCATATCCGGTTTCTGCACATTGGTCTACCGCACGATGCACCGTTGCAGGATCAATAGTAGTGAGATGCATGAAGATAGGATTCTCTGTCGTCCAAGGCACTATGGTCGAATAAAAACGACGTTTGAACAATCCTTTTCGTTCTCTGTCGTAAGAGTCGATAGGCATCTCGTAAACATGATATGAAGTAAAGGGATCTTCTTTGGTGATATCTGCATCCGGACCGATATTCAGATTCACATCGAGCGTACAAAGCGTATTCAGGCCATAGTTGCACTGCGAGGTATATTCCTTATCAGTAGTCCAATGTTCGGTACGATCGGTACTATATTCCCAAAAGTCTCCACCGCAAGCGAAGTCGCTCTCCACATGAATATTCGGCATATAGTTTTTCGACATGTCACCACCCGTCGATTCGGGTTCGGCAAAGAAGAGATGTTCCAACTTGAATGAAGCCAAATTGACTTTATTACTGCCCTCATTGAATATCTGCATACTCTTACGAATGACGGGAACAGAATCATAAATATCAAAATACAGTTTTACAACAATATCCTTCATATCATTGCTACCTCGAAGAGTAAAAGTAAGCCGTTTGCCAGTTGGGTTCTTCTTATTGAGTGCCCATCTCGAGCGAGCCCATGCCAAAGCATCTATCTTATCACTTACTTCGAAGTCCTCTACCACGAAAGAGTTGGGTATAGCCGTCATCTGGTCTATCCATTCGGGCTTGATATATCCCCGTTCGGGTTGTCCTTGCAGTCCGCCGATATTCCAGGTCTCTCCATTCAGCACCAGTTCTCCTTCTCCACTCACTGCGCGCAGCATGTTTTCTCCCGTCATTTGGTTCACGATATCTATTGTAGCCAAATTAGGAGTCAGTCTGAACACACGGGCTGTCAGTCCGTTGGTAATGATAATACTCTTACCGTCATTTCCGGCAAATACAGTCGCTTTAGCCTTCGAAGCATCGAGCAGCCAATCGAATGAAGCCCGAGGCAATGGCAGAGCCACCACTGGCAAGGTATGTAGTTTCTTCTGGAGTTTCTTCCATACAGCCGGAGACAACGGATTAACCTGAGCAGTCTCTTCAGTAGAGATATTCACAGCCTGAAAGCCGTCGTATTCTATCTTCGTACCAATCCATAACGCAAAATCACCGCTAGGAGTACCATCACCTTCGTCGACAATAAGCTCCAAGCTTTTTATATCTTTCAAATTGATATCCACAGACTGTGCTGGTTCTCCCGAAGCCATCATACGATGAAACAGTTCTTTGCCATCACCTACAATGCGAAACAACGCCTTTCCCTTCTCTATCCTGCCATTCTTGCTCTCCACTCCTGCAAAATAACGATGGTCACCAACTTTACGATAAAACAAACGAGTTCCATCAGGTTGAGGATTGGAAGAGATATCAGCACCATTATAATTAATATGACTATCTGCAATACCAATCATTCCGGTCAGCCTATGGGCAAAGCCTTTTACATTTATCCGAATCAAACTTTTTGACTGCACACCTACCACATCCTCGCAAACTTTTCCAGCTACAAAAGGTTGTTCGCCCGTCACCGATGTTCCTATAGTCGGCGAGCCATAAGTCTGCATGGCACGCGCCAAATTAAGCTGTGATAATCGCACCACATCATCGGCATATACAAAAGTGACACATGCTATAAAGAGCCAAATACTAAGTAATCTTTTCATCGTTATAAAGTTGTTCTTATTTAATTAAAAAATAGTCTATCGCCAGATTGCCTTTCCGCTTACAAAAGAATCGAATTTCAAAGGCATTGTTCATCGGTTCAAGCACACCAAGATCTAAGATGGACGAAGCCGAATATTCTCCTTTAAGCTCAACATCTTTGATATGTTTTCCATTCACAAATATATCAAATAATCCTCCATCATTATTACCAATCAAGCATATTTTGAGTGGACATTTGGCAAATTGTTCCGTTAATCGCACCGAAACACTTTGTCCTTCTTTGGTAAATGTATATGCCTTTACAGCTCCGTTGCTCAATTCACCCCACACTGATATGCTCTTCAAAGATTCTACTTCCTTATCGGTAGTAAAAGTACTCATATTTTCTGCTTCAATGGCACCAGGAGCGACATACTGTTTTGACTTACACTTTTCATTATACTTCTGCAACTCTTCCAGCGTCATTATCTTTCTAGCTGCCATCTCTGGCAATGGTTTACGATTAGATACCGCGCCAGGGCGGGCATACCAATAACTATTCACTGCATATTGAAGATGAAACCAACTGGTACGATTGGAACCCGACGATTCGATATTATAGTTCAGCAGCCGATTGAAAGGTATGGCATCCAGCACTCGAGTACGGGTGCAAGTATTGTAGCCCATCGAATTGGGAGCAGCCACACGGATATTACTTAAGAAAGGTACAGCAAATTCATCTACCGGATTGGGTACAACTCCGCCAGCCCAACCGTAGTAATCCTCGGTACCCGTTCCGAACAAAGAAGGGAACTTATCCCCGTCTACCCATACCTTTTCATCACCTTCGCCCCACCAGCCTTGCTCTGGATTGAGTACAGTAAACTGGTCGCCCACATACACTCCTTTACCTTTTACACTCACCAGATTGTAGTCGAACAGCGGGAAGCCCGGAGTCGGATTATCCATTCTCCATGTAGAGTGAAAATACATCGAATTAGGAGTCCATCGATAGGGAGCGATTGTTGCCTGAGCCTCTACCTCGACCGGTTCGCTACCAAGGTTCTCGAAAGTGAAACTGGCCGTCCGACGGTAGGGCATCACCCAACGACAAATCATGGTTCCATCAGGCTCTACAGCCCTCTCCCACATCCGATATTGTTTGAGTCCAACTCCGATATTGAAGAAATCACCAACAGGTGTCCATATTGTTTCTTCTCCGTCGAAACTAGCTTTCAATACAGTAGAGCGTAATGCCTGAGCCATATTTTTCGCTTTCAGTCGGATCGTCAGTATTCGAACAGCACTAGCACTTTGTGATATTCTCATCACCTTCTTACCTCTTGGTACTAGTGTCTCGTTCCATTTTATAATGTTCTGTCGGACAATATTGTTGACTGTACAGCCCTGTTTCAATACTGTATTCACACTATCCACCAACGAGACCGACTTGCGATAGTCGTCCATCGTGAACGTCTTCACCTTTGTACCTTTTGGATAACTGCGGTACTGAATAATATTGTAGAACACCTTCTTATCCATCGTCACCTTACAGCTTTTGGCATACGGAATAGGCAGATAGCAGTTGCCTGCCCTGCGTGTTTCGGCAGCCAATGGAGCTTTCACAAAATTATTTCCTTTCACGAAGTCAAAGAAGTTGCAATGAATGGCAGGTTCTTTTGCACCATCTAGATAGATATTGATATTACCGCCTGTTGTATTGTCGAGTCCGTAGTAGAAACATACCGCCCAAATCTTGGTGATGACACCCGGACCGCTGTCTTCCATCAGCACCCACTCGGTTTCCCCTTTGCTATTCTTCTCGGTACGGATACAAAACACTCCGTCCGAATCGGCAAACCATCCGGGCTGATTAGGAGCCACAGAAGCCCTGTTATAACTACTGGCTTGCATGGCCTTGAAAGGCATTCCACTTGGATATTCGGCTAGCTTCTCTCTACTCACCATATCGCGCAGCAATTGCTGCATCGAGATGGTCTGTTGAGCACTAACCTGCAATGCAAGTAAAGCTACTACTGCAGCAACAAGAATCTTTTTCATTGAATATCTCTGTAATAAGTATTATGTTATTTTTTCTGTGCAGGTTGCAATGTAGTCATCTCGACTTTATCAGCCTTTATAGCTTTCTGCATAGGTATCATTGCACATTGTATCTCTTTTGTGGTATAGAAATGAAATATAACATGATGGCTGTATTTCTCTCCCGGACGCAGAATTGTGCTGGGGAAGTTGGGATGATTGGGAGAGTCGGGATAGTGCTGAGTTTCCAGAGCGATGCCGCTATATCGTCTATGCAACTCCCCTCTTTTACCTACATCAGTACCATTGATACAATTGCCCGAATAAAATTGTAGTCCGGGTTGGTCAGTAAGTATATCCATTGCTATTTCGTTAGACGGTTCATAAAGTGTGGCTATCTTCTCTATGCCTTTTCCATGACGGTCGAGCACAAAATTGAGATCATATCCTCCACCACCAAAACGCATCATATCATTACCATCTTCTGTGATACGTGCGCCAATGGGATAAGGCTTTCTGAAGTCTGCCAAAGTACCTGCTACAGGAGCAATCACGCCGGTAGGAATCAATGTGCTGTCGGTAGGTGTATAATTGGAGGCATTCACTTGAAGAAGATGAGTCTTTATGCTTTTGTTCGTCGTCCCATGTAGATTAATGTATGGATGAATGGTAGGATTGCACACTGTTGGTTTATCAGTTGATGCACTATAATCAATCTTCAAAGAATTATCATTGGTAAGAGTATAAGTCACCGTTGTCTGCAGATTTCCCGGGTACCCATCTTCATTATCAGCAGAAGTATAAGTAAGCAGCAGTGCATTTTCTCCTTTATCATTCTTCGTCATCACGGCATCCCATACCTTAGTATAAAAGCCTTCTTTACCCCCATGCAGATGGTTGGGGCCATTGTTGATGCTCACCTGATACGGATGACCATCGATAGAGAACTTTCCTTTAGCAATACGATTGCCGTAGCGTCCTACCAGCGGACCAGCATAGACATCGCCTGCTGTAAGATAATCTTTTATACTCTCGAATCCCCATACCACATCGGTAGGTTTCTTATTCTTGTCGGGAACGATAAGACTCACGATGCGTCCGCCATAATTGGTAATTTGAACCATCATCCCTTTTTCGTTCTGAAGCGTATAGAGCTTCACTTGCCTACCGCTGACGATAGTATCAAAACGACTTTCATCTTGCGCCAATGGGTTGGTAGGAACTGATTGATGACTGCAACCACTCAATGTAAGTGCTAAAGCAATCCATAATACATTAGACTTTTTCATGTTACAATTATGATTAGTTATAATTAAAATTCAATAATATCCTGCACTAAATACACAAAATTACATTCTATTGCTTTATCAAACTTATATATTTCAATCAAAAAGTATCGTTATTTAGTCTTTATAGTTTATTTATCATTATAGTTAAAGCATCTAAATGATTATCGGAGTTCAAATACCCTGTGAAATATTTATATAAAATACTCTCATATTGATTATAAAATTCTATCAAAATATATTTATATCATTGATACCCAGCATATTTACCTTATGCATATTGAAGAGTATTTATATCTATTTGAATGATTTCTATAAATCAGTCTGCTTGATTTACTATTAATTTGCTGTCGAAAGTTTAACTTTTGTTGACGGCATCATGCCAATACAAAAGATGAACATAATTAATGAATCTTGTTCACTATTAAAAACTAATTCATTTATGAAACAAAAATCATTTAAAAGTAGACGAGGAAAGATGCTTATTTGTATTTTTCTAGCATTGTCTTGGGGTGGGGCATTAGAAAGTCCACTTTACGCCTCAAAACATCAGGCGAGATCGGAACTATTCTAGTATGAGTCGATGGCTCAGTCGAAAAATGTAACAGTGTCTGGTAGAGTATTCGATGCATCCGGGCCACTGGTCGGTGTTGCCATTCATATTAAATCGAATGCATTACAAGGTGCTACTACCGATGTCGATGGAAAGTTTATTATTGGTAACGTATCTAGAAATGCTGTTTTGGTATTTTCTTATGTCGGCTATAAGACCCAAGAAGTCAATGTGGGTAAATTGGGCGATTTGAAGGACATCAAGATAGAGATGAAAGAAGAATCCTCGACATTGGATGAAGTAGTTGTTACAGGGGCTGTTGCCCAAAAGAAAGTAAGTCTCGTTGGCGCCATATCAACAATCGATCCTCAAGAACTAGTTGCTCCTAGTCGTTCGCTTTCTACAGAATTGGCAGGTCGTGTAGCTGGTATCACTTTTGTCCAAACTTCTGGACAGCCAGGAAAGGATGGTGCATCATTCATTATTCGTGGTCTAAATTCTGTAACAGGCAATAGTACTCCCCTTATTTTGATTGACGGATTGAAGCGTACACTTGATGATATTGACGCAAACGATATTGCCAGTTTTACCGTTTTAAAAGATGCTTCAGCGACAGCAGTATATGGATTGGAAGGAGCGAATGGTATTATCGTCATCACTACAAAGAATGGTAAGGTTTCTGCACGTCCATCGGTACGTGTTAGTTATTCTGCTTCTATTAACAATACAACGTACAAGCCCGACTGGATCAATTCTGTAGAATATGCTAAAATGCGTAATGAGGCTTCAATTGTTCGTGGTGGCAAAGCTATGTATACCGACGATGAAATAGCAAAGTTCGGTGATAGTGATTTGAATATCTATCCCAATGACGATTGGTATAAAGTAATGATTAAGCCTAATAATTTCTCTCACAAAGCCAATTTCAATATTAGTGGTGGTGGTAATGTTGTCACCTATTATATGTCAGGCGGTTTCTACAGAGAAGATGGTATGTTCAATAGTGGCAACGATTCGAATGCCAACTACAACCAATTTAATTTCCGTTCGAATGTCAAAGCCGATATTAGTCCTACTACAACATTAGCATTGGGTTTTGACGGTCGTTATGGTACGACAACAGAACCAGGACAAGACATGAACAAATTGTTGGACCATATGAACAATATAAATCCTACACTGTTCCCTCATGAATATTCTGATGGTTCAATACCTCTTCAACCAGCAGGAGTCGTAAATCCATGGGCGATGCTCACTCGCACTGGATTTAAAAAAGATTACGAGAATCACATGGCAACCAACCTCAGTCTTACCCAAAAGCTCGACTTTTTAGCAAAAGGGTTATTTGCCAACTTTATTGCATCGTTCTCTAAAACGAATTATTATACCCATTTGTTTGTAAAAAACTATCAACAGCATTCCATTGATTACATGAATAGTTATCAAGGATCGGGTTATGATAAGGGAGGAAATCTTGTAACTATAAATGAGACGCCGAATGTAGATGACAAGATGACTTTTTCATCTACTACACCGTATGGTAGTCGCTTAATAGAACTTCAAGGCTCATTAAATTATAGTGGAACATTCTTAAAAAAATTGTATACTACTGGGCTCATCCTCTATAAACAGCGTGAGACCTTGAAAGATCATCCAGAAGGCGATGGAGGTCAATTACTTATCGATGCATTGGCAGCTCGTGAACAATCTATTGCAGGAAGAATCACATTGGATTGGGATAACAGATACCTAATGGATTTAAACGCAGGCTTCTCTGGATCTCAACTATTTACCCCTAACAAACGTTGGTCTTCATTTCCATCAATTGGTTTAGGATGGGTAGCATCGAACGAATCTTGGTGGAAAATAAACAA
>DAIUBN010000094.1:0-11263 GCA_036846645.1 Bacteroidaceae bacterium
TTCTATCGAAGAAGTCACAGTAATTGCTGGAGTAATGATACCATCGGCAAGTAGTGTAGCAGCCCCGATGATAGCGATAACGTATGCCCACCGATATTTCTTTCTAATCAGTGCGAAAAGAGATAATATGCCACCCTCGCCCTTATTATCGGCTCGAAGAGTGACGACAACATATTTTACTGTAGTCTGTATAGTGAGCGTCCAGATGACGCAAGATATTGCTCCAATGATATAATCCGGATCGGTATAAAGTCCGCCGGGCATCAATCCCGAGACAATAGCTTTCATCACATAAAGCGGAGAAGTACCGATATCACCATATACAATACCTATCGCCATAAAAATGCCCATCATGCCAAAAGGCACCTTGCATTGTTGTTTCACATCGTTTCCTAAAAACATAACAACATTATTAAGCTGTCAATAAACAGGCCGCAAAATTACAGAATAAAAATGATATCTCAATCTTATTTCGCTGAAATGTAACGCATAACATAATCTTCTATCTCTTGAGCTTCATTATCGGGATGAAACCAGCGAATAGTGTCGTCGCGTTTATACCAAGTCATCTGCTTTCTGGAGTAGATGCGAGAATTTTGCTTTATCTTCTCTATAGCGAAGGGCAAAGTCCACGTTCCATCCAGATAGTTGAACAATTCTTTATAGCCCACTGTATTCAGTGAGTTGTTATCTTTATATGGATAAACCCGACGAACCTCATCAAGAAGACCTTCTTCCATCATCAGATCTACTCTGCGGTTGATACGGTCGTAAAGTTCTTCACGAGGGCGGGTCAAACCTATTTTCAGTATATCAAAGGAACGCGACTTCTGAGGGCGAGTGCGAAGAGCACTATATGTTCCTTTCGTCGTATAGCATATTTCGAGCGCATGAATCACTCGTTTGGGATTCTTCAAATCGACCTGACGATAGTATTCGGGGTCTCGAAGTTTGAGTTCGGCACAAAGGGCTTCCAATCCTTCATCTTCATATCTCTGACGCATCATAGAACGGATGTCATCCGGAATATTCGGAATATCGTCGATTCCTTTGCACACCGCATCTATATACATCATAGAGCCTCCTGTCATTATCACGACAGACTCTTCTTTGAAAAGGCCATCGAGCAACGCTATTACTTCCGTTTCAAATCGGGCGGCACTATAATAGTCGTCCAGCCCTAGTATACCTACGAAATGATGTTTGGCCGCCGCCAATTGTTCGGCAGTAGGGGCAGCTGTTCCAATTTTAAGATCGGCATAAAGCTGGCGCGAATCAGCCGATATAATATCGGTATGGAGCAATTGGGCAAGGCGGATGCTGATATCCGTCTTGCCCACCCCTGTAGGTCCTATTAGAACGACTAAAGTAGGTTTGATGTTACTGATAGGAAGTATCTTCTCCATCTACACCAAAGCCATCTTGGTCGAGGTCTTCTTCATCGTATTCATTATCGCCGAAGAAGTTTTCGTCCAAATCGTCGCTAGCTGTCGTATTCACCAATCCGGCAGCCTCATCAAAGTCTATCTTCTGCTGAGGAGCTTCACCTTCGGAGCGAGTACATTTAGCCTCTTTTATCTCTTTATGAGTAATGATATCAGAGAGCTCGATGAAAAAGCTACGTTCTGTCAATGTATCGAAAACGTATGTCAGCTTTTGCTTCTTCTCTTCTACCAAATCACTGAGACGAGTATCTTTCATCGTGAATACTTCTTCTTCGCTGAAAGAGTCATCCATCTTTTCAAGTGTCACTTCCTTTTCACGTTCCCAATCTTCATCACAGATAAAGAAGGAAGTCAGTTCATCGTCAGTATATCCAACACTTTTCAGAATAGCTACATGGAAATCGTAAAATGTAGCTTCCGGATCAATTTGAATTTCGCGAACGAAGTCATCTACTTCGTCGGATACTAATCTAAACTTATAAATCATATCAGTACTTTTAAGGTTTCCAATTACTTAATGATACCACGTTGAGAGCTACGAATAAAATCAACGATATATCGTATTTCATCACTCATAGGGATATCTTCTTCTACCTTTGCCACTGCCTCGGAAGTATTGAGACCACTCTGGTAGATAATACGATAGGCGTTGTGAATATTCTCTATCACCTCATTACTATAACCATGGCGACGAAGCCCAACCAGATTGACGCCGGCATAAGCAATCGGTTCGCGACCTGCTATAATATATGGAGGAATATCCTTGCTGAATCGACTACCACCCTGAATCATCACAAATCCACCAACATGGCAGAACTGATGAGAGAGAACAGATGCGCTGATAATAGCATTGTCATCAACGATAGCTTCGCCTCCCAACTTAGTGCTGTTGCCAATGATACAATTGCTGCCTACGATACAGTCGTGAGCAATATGCATATTTTCCATCAATAAGTTATTGCTGCCTACTATAGTCTTGCCTTTGGCCGCAGTACCACGATTGATGGTCACATTTTCACGAATCTTATTATTATCACCGATTTCGGCAGTTGTCTCTTCACCGCAAAACTTCAAATCTTGCGGTATAGCTCCAATAACAGCACCTGGAAAAATCGTATTCCCGTTACCGATTCGGGAGCCATACAAAATATTCACATTCGGCATAATCGTATTATTGTCGCCAATAACTACATTCTTGTCGATATAAACGAATGGACCTATCTCAACGTTATTTCCGATCTTAGCATCGGGATGTATATAAGCTAATGGACTTATCATGTATTATGTTTTAAATTATTTATTCTTTACTATCTGCGCCATGAATTCGGCTTCACAAACCACTTTTTCACCAACAAAAGCATATCCCTTCATACTGGAGATACCACGACGGATGGGAGCTACCAATTCAACCCTGAATACCAATGTATCGCCTGGTACTACTTTCTGACGGAACTTCACTCCATCAATCTTCATAAAGTAAGTAGAGTAGCGTTCGGGCTCGTCAACAGAATTGAGCACCAACAGACCGCCAGTTTGAGCCATAGCCTCAACTTGAAGTACACCAGGCATAACCGGTTCTTGAGGGAAGTGTCCCAAGAAGAAAGGTTCGTTGGCTGTAACTTGTTTCACACCGACAATATAGTTGGCACCTATTTCTATCACTTTATCTACCAATTGCATCGGATAACGATGAGGAAGAAGTTCACGGATACGTTTCACATCCATCAACGGTTCTCTGTTGCAATCGTAAATCGGAGCCTGAATCTCATGCTTACGGATTTCGCGACGCATCTGGCGAGCGAACTTATTATTAATGGTATGACCTGGACGAGTAGCAATGATACGACCGAGAATAGGTTTGCCAATCAATGCCAAGTCGCCGATAATATCAAGCAGCTTGTGACGAGCACATTCGTTAGGCCAAACAAGTGGATGATGATTAATATAGCCCAGCTTGCTAGCATCCATGTGAGGAACGCCCATCACATCGGCCAGTTTATCGTATTGGTCTTGTGCCATTTGTTTCTCGTAGATAACAATAGCGTTATCCAAATCTCCTCCTTTAATTAAACCGGCAGAGAGCAATGGCTCTATTTCACGAACAAAGACGTAAGTGCGGCTGGCAGCTATCTCGTCTTTAAACTTATCCATATTCTCCAAAGTAGCATACGAATAAGGCAATATTTCCGAATCATAAGAAATCAGTACGTTTAAACTGAAGTTCTCGTCAGGAAGAACAATGATAGAAGAACCTGTAGCCTCATCGCGGAACTCCAACTTCGACTTAATGATAAAGAAGTCTTTGATAGCTGATTGTTCAACGATACCGACCTTTTCGATACCTTCTACAATATATTTAGCACTACCATCCAATATAGGAAGTTCGGGACCATCTACTTGAATCAGACAGTTGTCTATGCCTGATGCATAAAGAGCAGCCATAGCATGCTCAATCGTACTTACCCTGACGCCTTTTTCTTCAACGACTGTACCACGTGTTGTCTCTACGACATTATCGGCAATTGCCTCTATGGTGGGATGACCTTCTACATCTGTTCTTTCTATCTTATATCCAAAATTATCTGGAGCAGGATTGAATACAACAGTAACATTCTTGCCTGTATGAAGGCCTATTCCACTCAGCGAAAAGCTTTCTTTTAGAGTCTTTTGTTTCAGCATTTTTATTTATTAAGTTTTTCTTTTAATTCATTTATTTCTTTACGAAGTGCATTCAGTTCGGAGTACATCTCTGGCAATTGTTTGAATACAGCCGATGATTTCATCCATGTTTTAGCATCGATAGCCGGACTGCCGATAATGATTTTACCGGATTTCACCTTACCAACTACACCGCCTTGTGCACCAATCTGAACTTTGTCGCCTACTGTGATATGTCCTGCTACACCAACCTGGCCACCGAACATGCACCAATCGCCTATCTTAGTAGAACCGGCTATGCCGCATTGAGCAGCCATCACAGTGTTGTGACCTATTTCATCGTTGTGGGCAATCTGAATAAGATTGTCGAGTTTGGTTCCAGAATGAATCACAGTATGTCCCATCGTAGCCCTATCAACACAAGTGTTGGCACCGATTTCAACATTATCTTCAATATCAACAATACCTATCTGAGGAATCTTGTCGTAGCCATCTTTAGAAGGAGCGAATCCGAAACCATCGGCTCCGATTACCGAACCCGAATGAAGGATACAATTATTGCCTATATGACAATCATGATAAACATTGACATTAGAATAAAGCAAAGAATTGTTTCCTATCTTGGCATTATCGCCAACATAAGTATGAGGATATATCTGAGTGTTATCACCGATCTCGGCATTATCGCCAATATAAGCAAAAGCACCGATATAGGCATTCTGACCTATCTTTGCAGAAGGAGAAACGAAAGCCAAAGAATCTACACCAAACTTCTTGGGTTTGGATGCTTCGTATAAAGTAAGAAGCTGTGCCAAACTCTCGTAAGCATTATCCACCTTTATCAATGTTGTAGCGACCTCCTTATCGGGTTGGAAAGTCTTATTCACTAGAACTATTGATGACTTCGTTTCATAAATATAAGATGTATATTTCGGATTCGAGAGAAAAGAAATTGCACCTGGCACTCCTTCCTCAATTTTTGCAAAAGTATGTACCGTAGCATTCTCATCACCTACTACTTCACCTTTAAGGTACGCAGCAATCTGTTTAGCCGAAAATTCCATAATTCTAAAGTTTATATATATTGATTCACTAATATAAAGGCAGTTAAACCAACATGTTTAATCTGCAAATAACGTACTTTTTTTTGTCATATCCATCTCATTCACAAATTATTTTTCTGTTCATTAAATATTTCGCAAACAACACAGATAGTATTTTCTTATTTTCTTAGAAAGCAAGGAGATATTTAACATATCCGATGCTTCAGAGATATTCTTCGTCGTTCCATTCTTGTAGAGTATTTCTATACTATCATCTTTAGCATCGTACATATTTTTCTCAATAGGATGAATGGCATAAAAATATCGGGTTTCATCCAATGATACATTCATCTTGGATGAGATGCGCTCCCGAAGTTCTTCTTTCTGTTTCTCACTCACCGGTTCATCTGTTATCTCCACCTTAAATATATGACGGTTGATAATATCATTACTGAGTCGTGACAGTATTTTATCTGGATGGCTGCACCATACTTGCAAAGCACTCCAGATATCGCTATCATCCAAACGAGAGAAATACTCCAAGCACTGGGCATCCGACACAAAATCTTCGCCTCCTACATTATTATATAAGAAGTAGTGCAGAGCCGGAGTACCAAATAGTTCTACTCCAGAATGGGCAAGCTCTTTAGCTCGGAGCAAAGTATTGATAAGCATCCTCTCGCAAGCTACCGAGGTTTTATGAAGATAGACCTGCCAGTACATCAGACGACGGGCTGTGAGGAAATTCTCAATGGAGTATATTCCTTTAGATTCGACAACCAATCTATCGTCTTTGACATCGAGCATCTTAATGATGCGAGCCGAGCCGATATTGCCTTCTACTACTCCAGTATAGAAACTGTCGCGACAAAGATAATCAAGTCTGTCGACATCAAGCTGTCCACTTACCAATTGATGCAAGAAACGTTTGGGATAAGTATCTTTAAATATTTCTATCGCCAGATCAAGACGCCCGTTCATTTCCTCGTTCATCTTCTTCATCATCAGCAATGAAATCTCTTCATGAGAAATATCATCAACAATAACTTCTTCTAAGACATGAGAAAATGGGCCATGTCCCAAATCATGCATCAAGATAGCAGCTTCTACAGCCTCAGCTTCTTCGGAAGTAATATTAATTCCTTTGGCAGAGAGATGAACCAATGCCTCGCTCATCAAATAGAAGGCACCCAATGAATGCTGGAAGCGGGTGTGTTGGGCACCAGGATAAACCACCGATGAAAGTCCCATCTGTTTGATGCGCGTCAGACGCTGCATAAAAGGATGATTGAGGATATCAAGCAATAATCCCTCGGGAATATTGATGAACCCAAACACCGGGTCGTTTATGATTTTACGTTTCTGAATCATTGAGCAAGCTGTTTTTATATTATATCAACTGATGTTCGCTAAGTTGCACTTCCATTTGCTGCTGCAGTTTCTTTGCAGCTTGGCCGGCAGCCTCTGCAAAATATTCGTCATTGCCGGCATAGATGATTCCACGAGAAGAGTTGACCAAGAGTCCGCACTGGCTGTTCATTCCATATTTGCAGACCTCTTCTAACGAACCGCCTTGAGCACCAACTCCAGGTACCAGCAAGAAATGTTCGGGTACAATCTGGCGAATGCCTTCGAAAGCTTGTCCCTGAGTGGCACCAACCACATACATCATCTTATCATCGCCAGCCCAATTTTGAGAAACCTTCAACACTTTCTCAAATAGCTGTTCTCCAGATTCATCTTTTGTGAGTTGAAAATCTTGAGAGCCCTTATTGCTTGTCAAAGCCAGCAATATCACCCATTTATTATTGTAGGGCAAGAAAGGCATCACACTATCTTCTCCCATATAAGGTGCTACCGTTAGAGCATCTACTTTTAAGTCTTCAAAGAAAGAACGGGCATACATTGCCGAAGTATTTCCGATATCGCCGCGTTTGGCATCGGCTATAATAAATTGGTCGGGGTAACTGGTGCGGATATACTCTACAGTCTTCTCTAGTGCCATCCAACCATCTACACCGTATGCCTCATAAAAAGCCAAGTTCGGTTTGTAAGCTACACAATATTTTGCCGTTGCATCGATAATGCCACGATTAAAAGCGAAGATAGGATCTTCTTCATCTTCGAGCAGATACTGAGGAACTTTATTCAAATCAGTATCCAAGCCAACGCAGAGGAAACTCTTCTTACGCTTGATGTTCTCGAATAATTGCTGTTTGTTCATATCTATTTTTAATTTCTTTTTATTTCAAAAACATTAATCCCGATATTGTGCCACCCACCCCATCATCATCTATTGAATAGAAGTTGAAGTTCGATACATATAGGCAGACATCAGAAGCATATATTATTAATGGAGCATTAATTGTTCCGTCATTGTACTGACGCAATTTGGCCAAAGGCAATTTGAATTCGGCTGTCATAGTCTTATTCTGTCTCATATATTGAATAGACAGAGACATGTATTCTGTTTTAGCAGTATACGGGCCAACACTTTTGGGAGTTTCGCTCACAGATAATACTCTACTATATCCCGTTGGCACTTGTATCGGTTCTTCAGCGGGGTTAGTCCATTGCAATGAGGTTTGCCCTCTTTTACGAGTGTCATTGGTAGTCGATAAACGGGAATTATCATCTATCGTTCTATTCGACCTTACTTTAAAATTCACCAGACTGCTTGCAACAGAATCGCCATAAGCACTTTGCAAATATTCTATCTTGTCGCTCACTCTATTCGAAGTGGCAGTATCGAGCCGTGCCGTCCAACTTTTATAACCCTCTGCATTCATCGGACGATGTTTCACTCCCGATTTATCCATTTCTATAGTAACTTCTTTAAGCAAACTACGTCTTGTCACGTTGGCAAAACTTTGCGGTCCGACCGAAACTAGAAAGAATATAAGCCCAAACGACGCAGGTACCCAATTGATGCGGCGAGAACGACGCAAGAAAAGCCCGATGCAAACGATGTAGCACCATATATTGAAGGTGAGCAGATAAAGGCGTGAAATAGTAATACCATAATCATTAAGCCGGCGAATGATACCGATTGTCATCAGCAACAATAGTGGCAACACTATGAGTGGTAAGAAACGCATCAAAAATTTATCGAATCGCTGTCCTTCCAAGAACTGCACAGGATAAATCAAAGCAATAATAAGAACCATTGCCAGCATCGAGGCTGTGACAAGCCACGACACCCAGCCACAAGGCAACGTCCAAATGACCATAATCTTTATGGCATAAACATAAAGCGTCAGCAGATAAGCGCCCAGCAGTGGCATGAAAAGGAAATGGACAACGACATGACCGAAGCGGTTCACTTCGACGGGGTGTCCATCATGCTTCTCCTCTCCACGAGGTATCAACTCAAGAAATAATAGAGGAGCGAGCAATGACATACAGATCACGAAGACGTCGGTATATACCTTCTTTGATATATTGATTTCAAACAATTTGTCGAATGACAGTAACAACAAGTCCAGACCGCCCGAAAGCAACAAACCCACAAAAGCCACCATCATAAACGACAATATCACCTGAATTGCAAAATTCCACGAAGCGACATCATTTTTCTCTCTGAAGAAAGAGAGAATAAAGATAGAAAGGAATGTGAGTGTTATGCCGGCAACATTTGCCCAAATCAAGGCAAGATCAAGGTCTTGGTCGAACTGGCTCGCCACATAAAGTGCACCGACAAACCAAAGGCCATGAATAACCACCTGAGTGATTAGTTTTGTAGCAAGGCGATGCACCTCTTCGCTCCACAAATGCAGCGAGAACGACAACAATACGCCAGTAGAAAAATAATAGACACAGAAAAAAGTGAACCGCTCACTAACAATCGCTCCACCATTCTGAACGACAGCAAGAAGTGTAGCCGTAAGCATGACAATAAAGATTATTGTCAACGGAAAGCGTTTGCCACAGGCAACCGACATTTCTAACAGTTCTTTCGGACTAAACTTATTGAGCAGTTTCATATTTTGCAATTGCCTTTTACAATTCGCTTTCTTTCATGCGTTCTGCATTCTCTGCCACTATCAGATGGTCGATGCAATCTTGGATGTCTCCGTCCATAAAAGCAGCCAGATTATATATAGTATAATTAATTCGATGGTCGGTGATTCGTCCCTGTGGATAATTATAAGTGCGGATTTTTGCCGAACGGTCGCCAGTCGAAACCATTGTTTTACGGCGTTTGGCTATATCATCAACATATTTCTGATGTTCTTTGTCATAAATGAAAGAGCGCAAACGAGTCAAAGCCCGTTCCTTATTCTTAGGCTGATCGCGAGTCTCGGTACATTCTATCAAGATTTCTTCCGACTCACCGGTATTAGGGTTCTTCCACCAATAACGCAGACGAACGCCCGATTCAACCTTATTGACATTCTGTCCGCCGGCACCGCCACTTCGGAATGTATCCCATTTTATTTCTCCTTCATTAATTTCTACATCAAAGGGCTGAGCTTCAGGAAGTACGGCTACCGAAGCTGCCGAAGTATGAACACGACCTTGAGTTTCTGTTACCGGAACACGTTGAACGCGGTGAACACCCGATTCATATTTCAATGTTCCATAGACCTTGGTTCCCGACACAGTGAAAACAATTTCTTTATAGCCGCCGGCAGTCCCCTCGTTGAAACTTGATATTTCTACCTTCCAGCCTTTCGTCTCACAATATTTAGTATACATTCTAAATAAGTCGCCGGCAAATATTGCAGCCTCATCGCCACCAGCACCACCACGAATTTCGACAATTGCATTACGGTCATCTTCAGGATCCTCTGGAATCAACATCAACTTGATTTCCTCTTCCAGCTCGGGCACCCGCTTCTGACTGGCATCAAGTTCCTCGCGAGCCATTTCTTTCAAATCGGCATCTTGCTCATTAGCAATAATATCTTTCGCGTCACTGATATTAGTAAGCAGCTCACGATACTCCTTGCGAGCATTCATCAAATCTTCGAGCTCTTTATATTCTTTTGTCAGCTTCACATAGCGGCGTTGATCGGCAATCACTGCCGGGTCGGTAATCAATGTCGAAACCTCTTCAAAGCGAGACATCAGTCCGTCCAACTTATCTAAAATGGTGTTGTTCTCTGCCATATACTTCTTATTTTGGGCACAAAATTACAAAATAATTAATGGAATACAGCATATATTCGAGGTTTTCGCACTATAGGTGCACTGCTAACTACATCAAAGCAGTTGAAACAATCCAAAGAGATCAATGATTTAGAATTAAAACTATAGAGATAATTATCAAAGAATACCTTTTTCTTTTAAGTAAGCCAACAATTCTTCTGCCGATATAAAACTTTTATCCTCAAGAATAACACAACACTCTCCATTTGCGAATAAGGCAAAGACTCTTTCTTCAATAGGCATACAATTGCCTTCGGTGAAAAAAGAAAGATTTATAGAAATATTATTCATAGCAACTCACATTAACACCTTTAGCTCAAGCAGTGCGATTAAAAACTAAAATAGAAAGGCATAAAAAGAAGTGTGAGCCAATTAGCTCCTTCTTACTAAGAGGTTCTCGACTACCCGTATAATAGAAAAGGAAAACAGCTCACACCTTTGGAATATATATAAGATGAATATACCATTGCCAAAGGGGAGCGTTAATCTTTATTCTAATTATACTGATGAACTGTCGAGATTCCTTAGTATAGAATAAAACCAAACGCTTCCGAATATGTCTGTTACAAGAAGTAACATTGCAAATATAAGAAAAATTTGGTTAAACGCTCTATATGAGCTGTACTATTTACAAAAATAATTATATTTTCCATTAAAACCACTCATTGCACATGTTTTTAATAAAAAGTTTACTCCTAGGACTGTCATCAAGTGTCATCTTCAGCGGAATGCGTTATGATATAAGATGTTAAGGCTGACGATACAAAAATTGGTATATCGAGAGGGTTCTTCGTCACTTTAGGTGGAGAATTTAGGCTCAATTATTCTATTTTCAGGTCGAAAATATTAAAATATATTATTACAAAAAGATAGTTTATTTTTAGAAAAAAGGTTGCGAGAATGAAATATTATTTGTATCTTAGTTGTTGACAATCAATTAATTACAATTAATAAATCAGACTCGCA
>DAIUBN010000095.1:0-11252 GCA_036846645.1 Bacteroidaceae bacterium
GGGCATTGATGGCTTGAACTGGATGAAAGCCGTAGCTATCGTTCTGATTATTCTAGGTGTATTTTATGTCACACTAAGCAAATCGAGAAACGATTTCGAAGAAGCCGGTAAAGAACTTTAGTTTGCATTTGGCTTATTTGGCTCATAAGGCTTATGGGCCCCATAAGCCTTATGAGCCAAATACAAACTATATGATATAAGTGCGCTATTTATTGGTTGCGCAATTCTCTAAAATATTCGTCTAGCAATCCTTTGGCAGCTACGAATGATGTGAGCTTGCCATCGAGTACATCTTTTTCTCTTGCCTGAAGCAACTCGGTAATCGTATTATTATGGTAGAAGCTGTTGCGAAGATGTTCGTTGATAGTTTCGTACATCCAATATTTGCTTTGTTCATTGCGGCGATATTCAAAATAGCCATTGTCTTTAACAAAGGCAATGTATTTGTCTATCATATCCCATATTTCTTTGATTCCGATACCATAGAAACCAGAGTAAGTGAGTACTTGTGGTATCCATCCCGATTCGGGTGCTGGAAATAGATGGAGAGCATTGCGGAACTGAGTAGCAGCAAGATTGGCTTTGTCGATATTATTGCCGTCAGCCTTATTGATAATGATGCCGTCAGCCATTTCCATAATACCTCTTTTTATACCTTGAAGCTCATCACCGGTGCCTGCCAATTGGATAAGCAAGAAGAAATCGACCATAGAATGAACGGCAGTTTCACTTTGGCCAACACCTACTGTTTCGATAAATATCTTGTCGAAGCCCGCTGCTTCACAAAGCACAATAGTTTCGCGAGTCTTACGGGCAACACCACCCAAAGATCCTGCTGTTGGGCTAGGGCGAATGAAAGAACTGGGATGAACTGCCAATTTTTCCATTCTTGTCTTATCTCCAAGAATACTTCCTTTGCTACGTTCGCTACTAGGGTCGATGGCTAGAACTGCGAGTTTGCCACCTTTCTTGAGTACATGGATACCAAATTCATCAATTGATGTACTCTTGCCGGCACCAGGTACACCACTTATACCTATCCTGACAGAGTTGCCGGCGTAAGGTAGGCATTTCTCTATCACTTCTTGAGCAATAGCTTCATGTTCGGGACGAACCGATTCGACTAATGTAACGGCCTGACTTAATACTGTGATATTGCCTTTGACAATACCATCTACATATTCACCCGGTGTCATGAGCTGACGTTTGGGGCGAGGTTTGAGATAAGGATTGATGGTAGAAGGTTGTTCTACTCCTTGATTGACTGTCAATCCTTTGTATTCTTCATTATTTTCAGGGTGTTCCATAGCTATATAGTATTTAGATATTATTGTTTCGTGGTAATGATGTTGATATCAGTCTTCGGATTTTCTGGGTCGTCACTGATAATCAATATCTGAGTCTTATTCTTATCGCTCTTTAACGTATGACTATGAATAGTTATCTTCAAGATTGTGTTTTCTCCAGGAAGGATAACTCTTTTCTTCAAAGATACGCCAATGGCAGAATTAAAAACTTGGACCTTGGAAATAACCAAAGGAGATTGTCCTTTATTGGTGATGGTCATCTCTTTCACGATTTTGCTTTTATCCGACAGCTCTCCGCTGATATCAAGCTTTGTGTCTGAAATATGAATAACCGGTGCTTTTGCTCTATCTGCTTCTGTCATCCCGGAAAAATCGGGAAGGAGAACAACTGAAATAGGTATTTCGTTTTCAGAAGAAATTTTATCTCCGTTGAAACGTGACAGATAAACTGAATTATTGATTTCACCAACATCATTCAACTGTTTTGTATCAAGAGTGAGTTTGATGATACCACGCTGTCCCTTCAACAATACATTCGAACTGCTCTTCATGGTGATGCTGCTAGGCAAATGCATTAAAATAGGCTCGTATGGACGATCGGATTGATTGACGATATCCAGAGTCGTTGTCAGCTGGTCGCCTTTATGGGCATCGGGAAATTCTATCGAAGTTTTATCGATGGCAATGTTACCTATCTTAAAGGGGTGAGTGCTCGATACATCATTGACTTGATACACCACTTCTCCACCGAAATTAAGATATACAAGATTCGGATTAGCATTACTATAGATGCAGACATCTTTCTCGAAGCGTCCCAACTGTTGGGCGTCGAATGTGGCAACAACTTTACCTTTTGCGCCAGGGGCAATAGGATCTTTGGTCCAGTCGGCAACAGTACAAGCACAAGATGTAATGACTTTGTTCATCACCAAAGGCTTATCGCCGGTATTCGTAATCGTATATTCTACTTTTACAGGATGTTTCCACTCAATACGGTTCAGGTTCACCCTTTCGGTGTTGGATGAAATACGGGGTTGGGCGAAAACTGATGTTGCAGCAAGCAACATGCTATATAATAAAATCTTTTTCAAATTCATTTATCCATTCGTTTATTCTGCAAAATTAGAAAAAACTATTCAGCTAAAGGAAGCAAACTGGTTAATAGGCGTTAATTATTGAATTTATAGGCCTTATATTGCACTTGGCACTCTAACAATTCTAAAGAGTGCCAAGTGTAAATGAATAATCATTTATTCTACTACAACTCTCGTACTGCCCGAGTGAGTGGTAAACTCTGGAGCATAGGCACATTGCAATGTCGACAGTCCTGCTTCATAGTTCCCGGCGCGACTTACTCGATAGTTAACCTCCAGAGTATAGACACCTTTCTGCAACGAATCGAAGAAGAAGTTGGTCGATGCGTCTTTAATTTCTTCGTAATATCCTGTACCTGCTCCCCAATGATAACCGGAAAGCTGAGTGAGTGGTTCGAAGCATGCTGCACGTTGTTCTTTAAGCTGAACGAAGTCCATCTGACGGTCGAGCTTGATGATGAGGCGGGCGGTAACAATATCTCCAATCTTCAGCTTGCTGCCATTAGTAAGTGGTTGTAGCTGCTCTACCTTATTGACAATGCGTTTCACAAACAGTGCCTTCTTGACATTGAAAGAATTACTTCCTTGTTGTTTGACGTTGGCAACATCTTCTGTAAACTGGGCATAGGCAGCACCCCATGCAATGCCGGCATCTTTCTTCTCTACCTTAATAGTCTGGGCATTTACTATCTGATTGTCAGTATAAGTTTGTTTGATATAACCCAATCCGGCTGATGCATCTTTGCTTGTTGTGCTCAAATTTTGTCCCGCAAAACTGATATTGACCTCACCTTTATTCGATAGCTGGTCGGTTCCTCTTTCGAGTAGGGCATAGATGGCATCAGCGGTAGATACTGGCGAATCCCACATCTGAGTTTGTTTCTGCTTGAGCAGCCAAAGTTTCATCTCTTCTACAGTTTCACTATCGTTGGCTACTTTATCGAATGCTTCGATAGCTGCGGTATGAGCATTGATATGAAGATTGCACCAAGCAAATGGATTACTGTTGAAATCGAAATATTCACCGAGCTCATCGCTCTTAGTCAAATGCTCCTTGAGAGAAGCCATATATTCTTTTGCTGCCTTGTCTTTTCCTGCTTTACTTAGAATGATAGCAGCAAGAGACTTCTCTTGCATATCTTGTGAAGTAGGTACTTCATCTACTTTATTCAAGAAATAATTGTATTGAGTTTGGTACTGACTAGGAATCTTGCTTCCGGTGATACCTATTATATATAGGTAGCGAAGAGTAGAGTAGGAGACGCCTTTTATTTTCTGTCCTTCCTTCTCTGCCTTCTTCAGCCATTCGTAATGTTTCTGGCTTTGTTTGTTCAGATAGTCAATGCCTTTCTGTTGCATAGTAGAAACAATGTCAGAGTTCTTCCCTGTGAGGAGAGCAAGTCTTGACATCAGCCTGACAACATATTCGGTCGTATATTCATTGCTTTCCATACCTTTATACCAACTCCATCCGCCATCTCCGTTTTGTAGCTGTTGCAGTTTGTTGATAGCCGATAGGTTATTGTTCTGCATATTGTTCAAATCGAATAGTGTGGATAGACGCTCTTTCTGCTCTTGTTCGCTCTTTGCTTCGAGTACCCATGGCGATTCACTCAGCAGAATATTCTTTAACTCCTGATTCTTCTGCAGATTGCTGAGCAAGCTACCTTTCGACTTGCCTTCATTCTTCCACGCCTCGAAGATATCCTTTATTCTTGGCATTGAGTTGGCGATATAAGAAGCTAGTGAATTGGCGTAGAGTGAGGTTGCCCAAGAAATGGCATTGTCGCTTTCGGGTAAAGATAATGATGGTAGAGCTTGAACTGCATACCAAGAAGGGTTGCCGGTGAATTCTACCGTCAGACTACGCTTCGTAGCACTTTTACTATGATTATTGAATAGTTTCTCTAGCGAAAATTCTTTTGTCTGATTACCACGAATCGGCATCGGAATTGATTCGGTGAGCATCACCTTGTCGCTCAATACTGGCAAATAATGCTCTTCGCCGTCGCTGAAGTTATCACCGGCAGCAATCATTCTTACTGTCATCAGGTCGTAACGGTCGGTCACCGTGAAATCGAACGATACTCCTTCACTCTTTTTCGCTTCCAACATGACAGGCTTCTGTTGTGTCATAATCTTCTCCTCGGTGACAGGATCTATTAATGTGAAAGTAACATTGGCACTGATAGCTTTATCTGTAAGGTTGGTCACTGTTGCCGCTATCGAAGCATGGTCACCGGTGCGGACAAACCGTGGCATGTTGGGAGAAATCATAAAATCTTTCGAAGCTGTAGTCTCTCCTTCCAGTTTGCCATACATCATATCTTGAGTATGAGCAAAACCTTGGAACTTCCATTTTGTCAGACTCTCCGGAAGAGTAAATACTATAGAAACTTCTCCTTTCGAATCGGTGCGAAGCTGAGGATAGAAGAAAGCCGTTTCGGCAAAGTTGGAACGAACAGAAGAAGATTGCTCTTTATCCGAGCCTTTTTGGGTAGCATAAGTTTCTACCATCTCGAAGACGTTATTATCATCTGCATCCATACCTTGTACTTTAGCCGCAGCTAATGGAGCTTCTGATACCCGTGATGCACTTTTGCTCATCGCTACTCCCCGAATCATTATTGTATTGGACATCATCCTTCCATTATAACCAAGAATATTGGCTGCATCACTAAACTTATCAAAGAGCAGTGATTTTGTATTGGTTGCTGGTAACTTCTTTTGGTAATAAAGTGTGTATTGCGATGAAAATGGAGAGTTCCAAATATTAGTTGGAATATACCGATCAAAATCGATTCCCCAGCTGATGTTGTGTCCTATTAGCTTGTCGAGTGAAGCATCATACATATAAGCCAACATCTCTGCGTCGGTTGGCTTATCAGATGGAGATAGAATACTCAGCTTCCATTCTTCTTTCTGCCCAGGGCGTAGCTTGTCGCGGAATACACTCCACTTCATTTTCAACTCCTTGTCGGGTGTCGTTTTCTTGAATTTGATATTTTCCTGATAAACCTTCCCGTCTTTTACAAAGCAGAAGTTGAAAGACATTCCATTTTTATATGCTTCTTTATAAGGATATTCAAAAGATTTGATTTCGTCTGACATCCGTAAAACTTTACTTTCTATCCGTTTGCCATCTGCAAAGACATCCATCAATATGGTGGCATCTTTTTGAGCTGTTCCGAAATAGAATTTGGCGGGATGATTGGTATCAACATAGTTATTATCACCTTTCTTGTTGGGCTCGTAAATCCAAATGTCACTACCTTCTACCGGCTGTTTGTCTGCTACCGAGAAGAGGACGATATTTTCTGTCTGTGTCACTTCTCTGCCTTGCGAATCTTTCGCTTTCATGCAAAGTTCATACTTGCCCGAAGGTAGCTTGCGCCATTCTTCTTTACTAAATGGACGATTGGCAGCAACTTCTCCTTTATCGACAATCGTTGTCGCTTTCCCGTCTTTAATGGGTGACAGAGTGTAGCTGATAGTCGTATCAACATCTTTTCTTAATAAGTTGGTGGCAGTGAATGTCTCTTTAATTTCATTGTCTTTGCAAATATTCTCATTGGAAGTTCGGCGCAATAATAGAGAACGCTCACCAACAGCGAGAGAAGTAGCTCCACTTTGCGTTTCTCCGGCTTGGTTAGTGATGTCGATATCAATATTGAATGTATAATAATTGGTATGATTGCTATTCTCTGTTGCACCTTTGAGAACAATTGGAATGTCAAAGTTACCATCGGCATCTGTCTTTACACTGTCGGTCTGAATAATTTCTTCATTCATTCTGTCCCACCATCGCCAAATACCTCTATCTACTTTGTATTTGCCAGTGGCGCTGGCAATAGGTACTCCCGCAAATGATTTGGCTTTACCTTTAATATGTATGGTATCCCCTAGACTATAAGATGTTTTCAGCTCGTCGATTGTTACTTCGAACGAAGGACGTTTATATTCTTCAACTTTGAAAGAGGCATTGCTATAATTGGTACTTATCGTGAAAGTTCCATTAAGGCACGAAGAAGGCAATACGAATTGAGTATCGAAAGAGCCGAATTCATTAGTTGTAAGGTCCTTTTTGCTTATCTCTTGATTATTGGCATCTCGAAGACTGAGTTGGTATGTCTTGGATGGTAAAACTTTGGTGTCGTCACCATTTTGAGAGTAGGCTATACCTTTAATATATACGGTCTGCCCAGGGCGGTATATACTGCGGTCGGTGATTAAAGAGACTGTCTCAGATTGCTTGTTTCCATAAGAATAATTATTGTATCCACCGTAATAGTATTCTAGGCCCGAAAATCTGTCTTCTCCTTTAGATACTTTGTATTTCAGACTGTAATCATTTGTTTCGAATGTAGCCCTACCTTGTTTGTTGGTCATCAGTTCTTTTAATAGCTTCTTCTCGTTATTAAATATCTGAACTTTTGCCCCATCTATCAGGTCGCCACTTTTGCTGTCTACAACAACAACCTCCAATATGTTATTGCTAGCTCTCATCGTTAATGTTTTCAATTTGCTGACACGTACGCCGTTAGGAGTATAATTTCCAAGATTATTGAGCTTGCCGTCATTTTCGTCGTTTATTACTACCGGTATATATACTCCCAAATTTGGAGCAGTTATTATCATCGAATCTGTTTTCTCACTATAATCGGATGAAGGTTGTAGGGAGAAGTGCTGTGAACTGACTTGTTGGCACTTCTTGATATCAATGCCAATAGGTTCTTCTCCTTCGGGAACTTTATAGAAAGATAAGGTAAATCCTTTGCTATTGCAATGTCTGACGCGAATAGTCAGTTTACTGAGTGGATAAATGTTCTCAGCAAAGCCTTCGATGGTAACTCTTGACTGTAATATTTTATCCTTTATTGATTCGAGCTGTCCAATACGGACGTACTTTGGGTAAAGTGATATCACTTCGTTGCAAATAGATAGTGCTTTGACTTTTTCATTGGAGTTGAGATAAGCGTAGGCTTGGTCTATATAGATTTCTGAGCGTATCTCGTTCGCCTTATCGCTTGTCTGAAGCAATTGGTCGAGAGCTTTTACATATTGACTATCTTTTTTGGTATATTGATAATTCGTTTTATCGAGCGAACAAAGAATCATTGCACTTTCATTGCCCGTCTGTTTATAAAGGTTGATGACATCGTTGTATATCTGAATTGTCTTCTTATTGATAGCTTGTTTCCTAAATTCATCCATATTCAGTTTCAATGTCTGCAATGTAGAAAGGTCTTGATTGGTGATGATATGCAGCATATCGTTATCGAAGTACTTTCCTGCCCATTGTTGGATGGTAAATGGAGCGTAAGTTGCATTCTTTGTGCTATGAAGTAATTGCAGATTGCTTAGCGAAGCATCTATATGCTTTATTGTGGCGTTATAAAATTGTATTTTTGTCCATTCTCTAATGTCTCCAGGTACGTCTCCCTCCTTGTCGGTCGGCATGTTGTAGCGATTGCGAGATAGATAACTGGCATAGAAATGAGCCAATACGGTGTGAAGCGTCATTTTATTGATGGAACTCTTTTCTACTTTAGCCCATTTCTCTAAATCTGTAATCTGAGTATATAGACTATCTTCAGAAATATCTTTTTGGGTGTTCAGCCGATAAAAATAGGCTTGAAAGAGCTGACCTGTATTCTTTTCTTTCGTTGCTTTTGCTATGATTTCATTACATAGACTTATTTCTGTCTTAGGTAAATCTTTGTTTTGGGCGGTCTTTACTTGTTTCCACAAGTTATCGTATGACTGAGCCGAAGCATTAATCGTTGCAAACAAGAACAATAATGTTGTTAATAAAGCATACTTGATCTTCATATTTAATATATTAATGTTGATACAAAATTTTTCTTAGAGATAGTAAGACACCTCTTTGCTTACAAAAATACAGAATATTCCTATTTATTGCATTTAAAACTGAAATTATTTGATAAAGATGGTTAATTGCTATTCAATAGCCAAGGCGATTCTTCATTGTCTGTTCAATTATTTAATAAGGTTGTTTTAGAAATTAGTTGGATAATTAATGCTCGTTATTGAAATAATCGTCTTAATTTTGTATCCCCGTTCCGTTGAAGAATAGAAGGAAGAATATAATATCCGTATTAAGGAGAAACGGTGATTTAGAAGAGTGGGTAAAGAACAAAAACTACAGTCGTTGATACGCAACGGAGACAGACTTTCGCTTGCCGGACAGTTGAAGTTGACACTTCAACTGAGTACACCTGCAATTCTCTCTCAGTTGTCTACTATCGTTATGGAGTATATCGATGCTTCGATGGTCGGTAGGTTGGGAGCGCAGCAATCGGCCTCAATCGGTATTGTGTCAACTAGTATATGGCTTTTGGGCGGATTGTGTAGCGCTGCTTCTACCGGCTTTTCTGTTCAAGTGGCCCATTTCATCGGTGCCGACGACAAAGAGAATGCCCGCAAGGTGCTTCGTCAATCGCTTATTTCTACTTTCCTTTTTGGTGTGTTGCTGGCAGTGATTGGTTGTTCTATCAGTAGTTCTCTCCCAGCTTGGCTAGGTGGTGATGCTTCGATATGTCATGATGCTTCGCTGTACTTCTTGGTAGTCTCAGTCACTTTGCCTATTTTACAACTTAGTTTTTTGGCGGGTTCGATGCTACGGTGTAGCGGCAATATGCATATTCCGAGCTTACTCAATGTGTTGGCTTGTGTGTTGGATGTAATATTTAATGCTTTACTGATATTCCCTTCTGCCACATATCATCCATTTGGCATACCAATCTTTGTTCCGGGAGCAGGTCTTGGCGTTCTTGGAGCAGCCCTGGGTACAGCCTTGTCTATTGTTGTCACCGCTTTTCTGATGATGTATTATCTGCTGTTCCGTTCTACCGATTTGAAGCTCAGAAAGAATGAAAGTCGGTTTATGCCAACACGGTCTTGTCTGAAGAATGCTTTTAAAATTGGCTTTCCAATGGGATGCGAACATGCCGTGATGTGTACAGCTCAGATTATTCTAACTATTATTGTAGCACCGCTTGGTATCCTTTCTATCGCAGCCAACTCTTTTGCCATTACCGCCGAAAGTTTGTGTTATATGCCTGGCTATGGTATTGCCGATGCGGCGACTACTCTTGTGGGACAGTGTATCGGGGCTGGCAAACGAGAATTGGCTAAACGCTTTGCTTGGATTACTGTTGGGCTCGGTATGGCAATAATGACGTTGATGGGACTAGTGATGTACATTGCCGCTCCTTTGATGATGGAAATGATGACACCTGTTGTCGATATTCAGCAACTAGGTAGTATGGCACTTCGCATTGAGGCTTTTGCCGAGCCGATGTTTGCAGCCTCTATTGTGGCATACGGCGTATTTGTCGGTGCTGCCAATACCTTAATCCCTTCTTTGATGAATCTTGGCAGTATGTGGGGAGTGCGTATCACACTTGCTGCGTTGTTAGCTCCAACTTTAGGATTGAAAGGTGTCTGGATTGCCATGTGTATCGAACTTTGTTTCCGTGGGCTCATATTTCTTATCCGACTTCGTCGTAGCCGGCATTGGTTGAAGGCTATTCAGTAATAATGGTTGAAATTGCAGTAAATAGTCTACATTCTATATTAATGGTATCTACTAATTTTGCATCATCAAATTATTTAATATTTAATAGATAATGGAATTGATAGAAAACAAAGAATTTGGTGGCGAACGTCCGTTGTTTGCTACTCACAATCTGAAGTTGAACAATGTAACTATTCATGCCGGTGAGTCGGCAATCAAAGAATGTAGTAATATTGAAGCCGACAATTGTCGCTTCGAAGGCAAGTATCCTTTTTGGCATAACGATGGTTTTGTAGTAAAAAACTGCCTTTTCACCGATGGAGCTCGTGCTGCTTTGTGGTATTCGAAGAACTTGAAAATGACAGATACCCTTGTTGAGGCTCCCAAAATGTTCAGAGAAATGGAAGACCTGTATCTCGGAAATGTAAAGCTGTCCAATGCGCTCGAAACTCTTTGGCATTGCTGCGGTGTAGAACTAAATAATGTTCAGGCAGATCATGCTGATTATATTTTTATGCATGGTGCCGATATTAAAATAGAAAACTTTACATTGAATGGCAATTATTCATTCCAGTATTGCAAAAATGTAGAGATTCACAACTCAGAACTTCATACTAAAGATGCTTTTTGGAATACAGAGAATGTTACGGTCTATAATTCTGTATTGGATGGCGAATATTTAGGATGGCACTCCCGCAACTTACGATTGGTGAACTGCAAAATCTCTGGAACTCAACCATTGTGTTATGCTCACAACTTGATACTCGAAAACTGTACGATGGCAGAAGATGCTGATTTGGCTTTTGAATATAGCACGGTTCAGGCAACTATTAATGGTTCGGTACGTAGTGTAAAGAATCCACGGAGTGGCACTATAATCGCCGATGAAATCGAAGAAATTATTCTTGATGAGAATATTAAATCTCCGGCAGATTGTGAAATCAAAACACGATAGAAATGGGATATAGCTTTAATGAGAAAATCTCTTCATGTAGCTCATGCAACTAACCCTTTTTGATTATTATGAAAATTTATACTTTCTGCTGTTACAATATGTTGCATTAATTCATACCTTTATACTACAAACCATTAAAAATAAAAACGATGGAAACAAAAAAATTAAATGCAGAACAACTCTCTGATGAAGAGTTGCATAAAGTAGCCGGAGGAAGTATTGGCGAATATTGTACGGATAAGAATTATAGGTTGATATGTAAAATGGCTAGAATAAATGGAACGGTTGATAAGCTGGACGAACACACAAAAAAATGCTATTATTTTATTGTGCAGTCATGATTCTATTTAATGGCT
>DAIUBN010000096.1:0-9003 GCA_036846645.1 Bacteroidaceae bacterium
GGGATTCGAAGCGCAGAACACTAACGAAGCGGGATTCCCCTCCGAGAAACAAGGATACGACTATCAAGACAACCTGATACCTATACAAATCATCGAACAGGGTATCTATTTCAACTACGACTTTGGTAGCGGTAAGAACTGGCCGTTCCAAATCATGCAAGATTTGAGTGCCGATATGTTCTCGGGCTACTTCCACGATTTCAACGGAAGTTTCAACAAGAACAACTCTACCTACAATCTGAACGACGGCTGGACATCTTCCAACTGGATATATACTTATGGCTACATCATGACAGCCGTACAGAAGTCCGAGAAAATCAATACCGCAGAAAAATATCCAGCTTTTGCAGGTATCACCAAGATTCTTAAAGTAGAACTGATGCACCGCATTGCCGACCAGTATGGTCCTATCGTTTATACCAAATTCGGATCGAGCACAGGTTCGGCACCCGATACACAGAAAGATGCTTATTATCAGTTCTTCGAAGACCTGAACACCGGTATCAGCCTCATCCGCAGTTTCATGGAAAAGAATCCAGGCAAAGAGACATTTGCTAGTGCCGACATATTGATGCCCGAAGGCAAAAGGACATATAGCGAATGGATTAAGTTTGCCAATTCTCTACGCCTCCGCCTGGCGATGCGCATCTCTAATGTAGATCCCGCAAAAGCTAAGACAGAAGCACAGAAATCATTCAGCGATGCAGGTGGTTTTCTCGAAGATGCCACAGAAGTTGTAGCTGTATCTACTGCATCGGGCTATACCAATCCACTCGGGGAAATCAATAAATCATGGAGCGAAGTCTACATGAACGCCAGCATGGAATCTTATCTCACAGGCTACAACGACCCCCGTATCTCCAAATATTTCGACAAAACTATCAGCAAGAACGATCCTACTAAATATGGCAACAATATCATCAATTATTTCAATAGTTATAAAGGTATCCGTCAAGGCACAGGTACAGAGCACAACTTCTATGCAGGGCACTCAAGATCAACCGTTTCGCAGACTACAAACGCTATTTTGATGACCGCAGCCGAAGTGTGGTTCCTCCGTGCAGAAGCGGCACTGAAAGGATACGTTGCAGGCGATGCGGGAGCATTATATCAGAAAGGCGTGCAAGCATCATTCACCCAATGGGGAGCTGGAGATGCCACTGCCTATCTGAATAGCGATGCAACACCAGCCGACTACAAAGACGCATTCGATGCTACATTCAATAGCGCAGCCCAATCAACCATCACGCCCAAATGGGACAGTGCCGCTACAAACGAACAGAAGCTAGAACGCATCATCACCCAGAAGTGGCTGGCATGCTACCCCGAAGGTTGTGAAGCATGGACCGAACAGAGACGAACAGGATACCCAAAACTTTTTAAAGTAGTAGTGAACAACAGCAAGGGAACAATCGACACGAACACAATGATACGTCGTATCTTCTTTCCCCAGAGTTTGAAGAACGACAATCCTACACAATACTCACAGCTCGTCACTGCCCTAGGTGGCGACGATACAGGTGGAACACGCCTATGGTGGGACGCCGGTAGCAATAAGTTCTAGGCTATTAGTATCATAGGTCGACCTTACTATTCACAACCAAAATAAAAATTCCGTATTTACAACAAGGTCTTTATTTGAAGAAAGTTTTCTGCGCGATGCAGAGAACTTTCTTCGTTTATAAAGGTATAAAACCTAACGCTTCATCAACACTTCTAAGAATAAAGCTTATATTTTAATAAATAGAGCTTGTATTTTATAAAACAAAGCCTTTATTTTAATAAATACAAGCTTTATTCTTAGAATACATCTTCAACATACAACTTTCATAGCTTGAAGAGAAGAAGTTTATTTCATGTATCAACAGAAAAGTTTTGCAGAATCGACTATGAAATAAGCCTCTCTTAGTTAAATAATATTTCTTATTCTAGGAATTATTAGCTTCATCATTTTATCATTTTTTCTTTCAAAAGCATACAATTACAATGTGTAGAAGCTTCCAGTTCGGCAAGTAACATCGATGTCTACAGAATGTTGTTACAATCGTCCAACAATCTGACATACAACGGGAAATGGGGAAAACATAGTCTAACTGCTACCGGAGTATGGGAAACTACTTATTCAGAAATAAGAGGAATAGATGCCAATGTACAGAATCTCACTGTCGAGAATGTTGGATGGTGGAATCTCAGCATGGGTAACAATCAATATACAAACAGCAATTATAGCAAATGGACACTATTATCTGGTGTAGGACATTTACTATACATTTATAATGACAGATTTCAAGGTTTGTGGTGTAGGTGCCTTTCTTTTAAGAAGTGTTCTTGATATAGTCCCATTAATAATTGAAGCAAAAAATAAATGAATAAATTTTGTACTATTTTTAGTTTACAGTATCTTTGCGTCCGAAGCGAAGATAGTCTTCACCTCAGTAATACAAGAATCCTAACTTAATAAAACGTGTAAACCACAACCGAATTTTTACTCATGAAAACCTCATTCAAACTATCCAAACAAGCCTTAGCCAGAGAATTTAAAGACTACCTGATGATAGCCTTAGGTATGCTTTGTTATAGCATCGGGTGGACTGTATTTCTCCTACCCAATAATGTGACCGCAGGCGGTGTGCCTGGTATTGCTTCAATTGTATTTTGGGCAACTGGTATTCCAGTACAATATACATATTTCACCATCAACGTAGGACTACTGGCATTGGCTCTCAAGATATTAGGATTCAAATTCTGTATCAAGACGATATGGGGAGTTGTCACGCTCACCACTTTTGTAGCATATATGCAAGTTCTTACTGGCAATGCACCGTTTCTTCACAGCCAACCATTTATGGCTACTGTGATTGGAGCCTCTTTCTGCGGAACAGGTGTAGGTCTGGCTCTCTCTTACAATGGCAGTACGGGTGGGACAGATATTATCGCAGCCATCGTCAATAAGTTTAAGGATATTACTTTAGGTCGCGTCATTCTACTTTGCGACTTAGTCATTATCACATCGAGTTACCTTGTCTTGAAAGATTGGGAGAAAGTAGTCTACGGATATGTCATGCTCTATGTCTGTGCCTTCGTTATCGATCAGGTAGTCAACCTTTCTCGCTCGTCGGTTCAGTTCTTCATTATATCCAATCAATATGAAGAGATCGGCAAACGCATCGTCGAATATGGACGTGGCGTCACTATTATCAACGCCCGAGGTTTCTATTCGGGTAAAGAGGTAGGAATGTTGTTTGTTCTTGCTAAAAAGCGCGAATCCAGCTACATCTTTCATTTAATCAAAGCTACGGATCCCAAAGCTTTCGTTTCTCAAAGTGCCGTAATCGGTGTATATGGCGAAGGTTTCGACCGCATAAAAGGTAAATAGCGGAACAACATAAAGGAACCATTTAGATATCAGCTTAACAACTTATTGATATGATATTTCATCTGACAAGTCTATAAATCTATAAATGAAAAGGGTATAAACTAAAAAGGAGTACATCTCACGATGTACTCCTTTTCCAATTAAAACATAATATTATGAAAAAATAAATCTATTTATTCAGCATTCAAAGAGAAACGCTTGAAGGCTGTAACTGTTAAGCCTTTACTTTCTCCATCCAAATATTTTGCTACGCTCTGTTTAGCATCGTTCATTACGAACTCTTGTTCGAGCAAGCAAGATTCTTTATAGAATTTATTGATTCTACCGTTTACGATATTCTCGATGAGTTTTTCAGGTTTTCCTTCCTCACGAGCTTTATCAGCAGCGATTTCTTTTTCACGAGCCAATACATCTGCAGGAACATCAGCTGAACTTACAGATACAGGGTTCATAGCAGCAATCTGCATACAAACTTCGTGACCTTGAGCTTCTTTACCTTCTTGGTTCAAAGCAACAAGTGTAGCCAATTTGTTACCCGGGTGAATGTAAGCCGATGCAGTTTCGCCTTCGATGAAAGCATAACCATCGAGTTCCATTTTCTCACCAGTGATACCGCTACGATCAGTTACGTGGTTGGCAACAGTTCCGTTACCAAATGTAAGTGCCAATACTTCGTCCAAGCTAGTAGCTTTGGCAGCCATTGCGACGTCCAAGATATCACCAGTCAATTTTACGAAGTCAGCATTCTTTGCAACGAAATCGGTTTCGCATTTCAAAGCAATCATTGCAGCAAACTTGCCAGTAGATTTGGCAATAACGCAACCTTCAGAAGCTTCTCTGTCGGAACGTTTAGCAGCAACAGCCTGACCTTTTTTGCGGATAATTTCCATTGCTTTATCGAAATCATTTTCAGCCTCGATGAGCGCTTTCTTGCAGTCCATCATGCCGGCACCAGTCATTTTACGGAGGTGCTGAATATCAGCTATTGTAACAGCCATAAATTTCTTTCTATTATAAAGTTAGTAAATTATTCTTCATCATCTTTAGCTACAGCAGCACGCTTAGCTTCGTTGATAGCTTCGTTGTCTTTCTTATCGATTCTAGCTCTTGTAGATTTTTTAGCAGCATTGGCAGCTTTAGCTTCACCAGCAGCTTCCATATCTATTTTCTCAGCTTTGCGTTCTTCAAGACCTTCTGCAATAGCAGCGCAGCAAGGATTGAGGATAGCTTCGATAGACTTTGTAGCGTCATCATTTGCCGGGATTACGAAATCGATTTCAGAAGGATCAGAGTTTGTATCAACGATACCAAATACTGGTATACCAAGGCGTTTTGCTTCACGAACTGCGATATTCTCTTTCATTACATCGATAACGAAGAGAGCAGACGGAAGACGAGACAAATCGGCGATAGAACCTAAGTTCTTATCGAGTTTTGCACGCTGGCGATCGATTTGAAGATTTTCTCTCTTTGAGAGGTTGCTGTAAGTACCATCAGCTTTCATTTTGTCGATGGTGGCCATTTTCTTAACAGCTTTACGAATAGTCGGGAAGTTAGTCAACATACCACCCGGCCAACGTTCTATAACGTAAGGCATACTAACTGACTGAGCTTTATCAGCAACAATCTGTTTAGCCTGTTTTTTAGTAGCAACAAATAAGATCTTCTTACCCGATTTAGCTATTTGTTTCAAAGCATCAGCAGCTTCGTCAACTTTAGCAGCTGTTTTATGAAGATCTATAATATGGATACCATTACGTTCCATAAAAATATAAGGAGCCATTGCAGGGTTCCACTTTCTCTTAAGGTGACCGAAGTGGCAACCAGCTTCCAACAGTGTATCGAAATTTGTTCTAGACATTTTCTTTATTTTTTAAGTGTTTACATTCTTTTTAGTTAATTAAACCAACCGCCGGGTAGCCTATCTATTAATGAAGAGTCCCGGTAGTTTAGATACTAAACCCCAAAGCTCGAGCAAATATTAACGTTTACTGAACTGGAATCTACGACGTGCCTTTGGCTGACCTGGTTTCTTACGTTCAACAGCACGTGGGTCACGAGTCATGAAGCCTTCTGCACGAAGAGCACTCTTGTCTTCCGGATTGATTTTCACCAAAGCGCGGGCAATAGCCAGACGAAGAGCATTAGACTGACCGGTGAAACCGCCGCCTATGAGATTCACTTTAATATCATATTTCTCTGCAACGCCCAATTTATTCAATGGTTGTTTAACAACGTATTGCATAATTGATGAAGGGAAATATTCGTTAAGGTCTTTCTTATTGATTGTTATTTTTCCGGAGCCTTCGCTAACGAAAACACGTGCTACAGCACTTTTACGTCTTCCTAATGCGTTAATTACTTCCATTACTTCTCCTTATTTTAATGAATTAATATCTATTGATTTAGGCTGTTGAGCTTCCTGATTATGTTCATTACCTGCATAAACGTACAGATTTGTAATCAGTCTATCACCCAATTTAGTTTTTGGCAACATACCTCTAACAACTTTTTTCAGCAATCTTTCTTCACCGTTTGGTTTCTTCATCAAGAAAGCCGGAGAGAACGGTGTCTGTCCACCAGGATAGCCTGAGAATCTCAAATAGACTCTATCATTCCATTTGTTTCCAGTTAATTTCACTTTGCTGGCATTGATAACAATCACGTTATCGCCACAATCTACGTGAGGAGTAAAGTTTGGTTTGTACTTACCTCTCAACAATTTTGCAACTTTAGAACCCAGACGGCCAAGAGATTGACCGGCAGCGTCTACAATAACCCATTCTTTGGTTACTGTCTCTTTGTTTGCAGAAATGGTCTTGTAACTTAAAGTATCCACTCTAATTTTAATTTTTAAATTGTTACTACTAAATTTGTTTCACCACACATTGGTTTCTTCGGCCAAAAAGAAGCCAAAATGCTATGAACTAATGTTTTTTATCTTTGTCAAGATAATAATCGGCTTGCAAAATTACTGCTTTTCTTTTTACTGACAAAGTAAATCTTTCTTTTTTTGGTAATTAATTGAAAGATTATAAGGCCTATAGGCCCTATAAGACTTATAGGCCCTATAAAGAAAAAGCGCAAATTGAGCTTTTTTGCTTAATTTGCGCTTAAATTATATTATTCTTTATTAGAATTCGGCATTTTTCGGAGTTCTTGGGAAAGGTATCACATCGCGAATGTTGGCCATACCGGTGACAAACAAGATGAGACGTTCAAAGCCCAAGCCGAAACCAGAATGAGGACATGTACCGAACCGACGAGTATCGAGATACCAGTTCATATCCTTCATCGGAATATTGCGTTCCTTAATTTCGTGGAGCAATTTATCATAGTCAGATTCACGTTCTGAGCCACCAATAATCTCACCAATCTTAGGGAAGAGTACATCCATGCCACGAACAGTCTTACCATCATCATTAAGTTTCATATAGAAAGCCTTGATTTCTTTCGGATAGTCGGTCAGCATCACTGGACGTTTAAAATGGTCTTCTACCAAATAACGTTCGTGTTCTGAAGCAAGGTCGACTCCCCAATAAACAGGAAATTCGAACTTATGACCTTTGGCAACTGCATCTTCGAGAATCTTAATTCCTTCGGTATACGGCAAACGAACAAAATCTTCTTTCAATATACCTTCCAAACGAGCGATAAGTTCATTATCGTACATTTCGTTAAGGAACTTCAAATCATCAGCACAATTGTCAAGAGCCCACTTCACACAGAATTTGATGAATTCTTCTGCCAGATCCATATTTTCTTGAACATCGATAAAGGCTACTTCAGGTTCAATCATCCAAAACTCCGCCAAGTGACGAGGAGTATTCGAATTCTCTGCACGGAAAGTAGGGCCGAAAGTATAAATGGCACCAAGAGCTGTAGCACCAAGTTCACCTTCGAGCTGACCAGATACAGTAAGACTCGTCATCTTTCCGAAGAAGTCGTCATCGTATGTTATTGCACCATTTTCATCTTTCTTCAAATCATAAAGATTCTTAGTCGTTACTTGAAACATCTGTCCTGCTCCTTCGCAATCGGAAGCTGTGATTAGTGGTGTATGAAAGTAAACGAAACCTCTTTGATTAAAAAAAGTATGGATAGCGTATGCCATCTGGCTACGAATACGGAACACCGCACCAAAAGTATTGGTACGAAGACGAAGATGTGCCTTCTCACGAAGGAACTCTAATGAATGTCCCTTTTTCTGAAGAGGATAATCATTGCCACATGTTCCCAATATTTCTATTTCATGAGCCTGAATTTCTACATTCTGACCAGAACCTTGCGACTGCACCATCTCTCCATTGACACTCAAACAAGCGCCAGTTGTTATCTCTTTAATAATCTCTTCACTATATGCTGCCGGATCGACAACAATCTGAACATTATTAATTGTAGAACCGTCGTTCAATGCTACGAAAGCAACTTTCTTACTACCACGGCGGGTACGAACCCAACCTTTGACATTGACCTCTGCACCGAAATCAGTACGTTTCAATAGATCTACAATCCTTGTTCTACCAATTTTCTCCATAATAAAACTACTCCTTATTATATATTATTCAAAGGAACCCATACGGAGGAAGTCGAGCTCCCTTTCCGTTAAGTAGCGCCATTCACCACGGCGAAGTCCTTTTTTAGTAAGTCCAGCAAAGAATACTCTATCCAATTTGGTCACTCTATAACCCAGCGACTCAAAGATACGACGTACAATACGGTTCTTGCCAGAATGAATTTCAATTCCTACTTCATCCTTTCTTTCTTCTGATACAAATTCAGCAGCATCAGCATGGATATCACCATCTTCGAGTGTTACACCTGCTACGATTTTATCTAAATCGGCACGAGTCACATTCTTATCAAGAGTGACGTGATATATCTTTTTCTTCAAGAATTTAGGATGAGTCAACTTAGAAGCCAAATCGCCATCATTAGTGAGCAGCAGAACACCAGTTGTGTTACGGTCGAGGCGACCTACCGGATAAATACGCTCTTTGCAGGCATCTTTTACCAGTTCCATCACAGTGTGACGTTCTTGTGGGTCGTCAGATGTAGTAACGCAGTTCTTAGGCTTATTCAATATGACATAGACCTTACGTTCGATCTTTACAGGATCATCGTGAAACTTCACTTCATCCGAACGTTTAATTTTAGTTCCCAATTCGGTAACGACAACTCCATTCACCGATACGACACCTGCCTGGATAAACTCATCAGCCTCACGACGAGAGCAAATACCTGCATTAGCGAGATACTTATTCAAACGGATTGGTTCGTTGGGATCTACATTGACTTCTTTGTACTCTATTTGTTTCTTAACACTATACTTATTGTTGGGGTCATAACCATTGTTATTGCGAGGACGATAACCGCCTTGGCGATTGTTGTAACCACCATTATTGTAGCCGCCACCATTATTATATCCACCGCCGTTGTTGTAGCCGCCTCCATTATTATAGCGAGGACGATAGCCACCACCATTATTATTGTAGCCGCCTTGACCGCCCTGACCATCTGAATTGTAGCGAGGACGATATGGACGTTGTCCGCCTTCCTGATCTCCACCATTATTATTATAGCGAGGACGATAGCCACCACCATTATTATTGTAGCCGCCTTGACCG
>DAIUBN010000096.1:9103-11231 GCA_036846645.1 Bacteroidaceae bacterium
CCCTGACCATCTGAATTGTAGCGAGGACGATATGGACGTTGTCCGCCATCTTGATTGTTGTAATTGTTGCGTGGACGATAGCCACCACCATTATTATTATAGCCACCTTGGCTATCAGAGTTGTAGCGAGGACGATAAGGACGTGTCTCACCACTGTTGTCACCATCGGCTGAATCAGCCCTTTCATAGCGAGGACGGTAATTGGTTGTACCGTTACTTCTGTAAACAGAATTAATACGTGGCCGATGTGGACGAGCTCCGTCTGCATCTGAACCATACGAAGAAGCGCGACTTATAGTCTTTCTTTCTTCGTCACTAATTGAATTACCATCTCGGTTAGCATCTGTGCTTTCGGCATGAATCGAATTCTGCCAGTCTTCGTTTTTAGTATCCATTTCTTTTATTCGAATAAAAAATTAAACACTGACCTCACGGTCGGAAATAATCACTCAAAAATTTAAATTTTTTCTTTTTCTGATTAAAATTGTTTTTAACAGGTTATTAAATTCCAGTATAATTATGAGGTGTTATAGCCCTCAGTTCTTTCTTTATATCTTCACTCACATTGAGTTCCTCAATGAAATTTTTAATTGATTCTTCTGTAATAGCCTTATTAGTTCTTGTCAAAGCCTTTAATGCTTCGTAAGGATGAGGATAAGCTTCACGTCTCAGTATAGTCTGAATAGCTTCAGCAACCACACTCCAGCAGTTATCAAGTTCCCTGTAGATGACGTCCTTATTGAGGAGCAATTTACGCAGTCCCTTAAGAGAACTCTGAATAGCAATTACTGCATGTCCAAAAGGAACGCCGACATTGCGCAGAACAGTAGAATCAGTAAGGTCGCGTTGCATTCTCGAAACCGGCAATTTTTCTGCCAGGCGTTCCAAAATCGCATTGGCAAGCATCAAATTGCCTTCCGAATTTTCGAAATCAATAGGATTCACCTTATGAGGCATTGCGCTCGAGCCAACTTCACCAGCCTTTATCTTTTGCTTGAAATATTCTAAAGACACATACATCCAGAAATCACGATCCATATCGACCATAATTACATTGATACGACGCATCGCATCAAAAACAGCCGAAAGATTATCATAATTGGATATCTGAGTCGTAAATTCTTCACGTTCCAAGCCTAACTTCTCTGCTACAAATCGATTGGCAAAATTCTTCCAATCGAAATGAGGGTATGCTACATGATGAGCATTAAAATTACCAGTAGCACCACCAAACTTAGCTGTTATAACACATTCCTTAAGTGAAGCCAACTGACGTTGCAAGCGATAGACATAGACCTGAATCTCTTTTCCAAGACGAGTTGGAGAAGCAGGTTGTCCATGAGTACGAGCCAGCATTGGGACATCAGCCCATTCTTCCGAATAAGTTTGAAGTTGTGCTATCAGTTCTTCTACCATCGGATAATAGACATCAGTCAAAGCATCCTTTATAGACAAAGGAACAGAAGTATTGTTGATATCTTGCGAAGTCAAGCCAAAATGAATAAACTCTTTGAAAGCGTCCAATCCACCAATAGCATCAAACTTCTCTTTCAGAAAATACTCTATTGCCTTAACATCATGATTGGTAACGCTTTCTATTTCTTTGATGCGCGCACCATCTGATTCAGAGAAATCTTGGTAAATAGCACGAAACTTAGCAAACAAAGCATGATCTACATCCTTCAGTTGTGGAAGAGGCAATTCACACAAAGCTATAAAGTATTCTACTTCTACCCTAACCCGATATCTCATCAAGGCATATTCTGAAAAATAATCTGCAAGTCGCTCTGTTTTTGCACGATAGCGACCATCTATAGGGGAAATTGCGGTTAAAACATCCAAATTCATTTTATCATTCATCATTAATGAGCAGCAAAATTAATTCTTTTTACCGACTTTCTATACAATTATTGGAAGAAAAATAAATAAGAAATCATAAAACGGTCAAAAATCATCAATCTGTAACACTCTATTATTCAAGTCAAAATAAAATAATTGAAAAAATAATGCCAAAAGTTTTGGTTGATATTAAAAATAGCAGTACCTTTGCCTCGCTTTTAAAACGAAAGTGAATGGGCGTTTAGCTCAGCTGGTTTAGAGCATCTGCCTTACAAGCAGAGGGTCGGCG
>DAIUBN010000097.1:0-11217 GCA_036846645.1 Bacteroidaceae bacterium
CGAAGCAGGATCGGGCAATACAGGAGATATCGTTGCCGAAGAGAATTGATACATCGGATTGCCTGCTACTGTTTTGTTCAACCACTGATTGAGCGTATTCGATTCTTCTTCTGCAGAAGCAGCTTCGGGGAAATAACGATAGCCATATTCTATAGCCATATAGTCGTACGGCCCAAGTTGAGGAGGATAAAGATAAACTCCTTTCTCCTTATCGCCCGGTTGAGCTACATAATTGTTTCGGGCATAATCCATGATACTTGCCGTAGTGCCATACTTCTGAGTGAACGATGCCGAACGCAACGAATCGGTAGGATAAGCATAAGATGCTCTCATATTGTGTTGCAAGCCAAGCACATGTCCCATTTCGTGGGCAGTAGCATAACGGATGGCTGCACCCAATGTAGCTTCGGGAATATCTCCTAGACGAACATCTTTATCGGCTGCTGCAGTCTGCACGAAGAGCCAGCTACGAAGTTTGTCTATCACGCTGTGCCACCAAAGTATTTCTCCTTGCACAATCTCTCCGCTACGTGGATCAATCCACTGCGAACCCTGTGCATTGGCTTCTGATGATGATACATATTTAAAGCAGTTGTAACGACTGTCGTCGGCATCGAAAGCAGCCGAATGAGGATAATCGATAGCACGAACCACATGCTTGAAACCAATCTTCTCGAAAGCCATATTCCATGTCTCGATACCTTGTCGAACATACTTGCGCCATTTTTCGGGCATCAAAGTATCAACATAAAACACGATAGGACGAGCCGGTTCTACCAGTTCACCTTTCTTGAACTTGGCGATATCTGCCTGTCGTGGTTCTATTCGCCACCTATCTATAATGTGTTGCGAAACAATGGGAAGTGTACTACCATATTTACGTTTCACTTCGTTACTGAAACCCACTCTATCATCGTAATATCTCCAACGGTAGGCATCGCGAGGCAAGAGAATAAAGGAATACTGAACAGTGAGGCAGAAAGGTTCCTTTCCTCCATTATAATTATAGAAAGTCTTGAATTCCACATTTCCTGCGAACGTCTTGGCCGAAACAATCTGCGTGAGACGAGCATCAAGATGTCCCACACCATTGGTCACACCAGCGGGCCACACCAGCGCTACTTCGGAAGTGAACAACTTGGTGACATCAATAATCGATGTTCCTGCAGTTTCATTGCGTTCTGCAATATCGAATGTCATCACCGTAGGAGTGACATTGTTGACAGCCAAAGCCTGGGCTGCCGACCGATCTGTATTATCGCAATAAGAGATAATGTTAGGCTGCTTCATCAGCAACATCTTCCCTGCTCTACTAAATGTTATCATTACAGGGTTACTACGTCGTTGTCCGGCAGATATCTTAGAATTGTTGCTGATACTGCAAACTCGAGAGCCGAACAAGATATCGCGACCAAGAAGCGAATCGGGTATTTCGAGAAAATAATCTCCCTTGCCCGTCTTATAGATATTAAACATACCTGCCGACTTCTTGGCACCCATTGCGAAGCGATGACCTTGAGTAGCAGCAGAAGAATCGTTTCTCTGTTCAACAAAAGGTTTACCTCCCCTGCGGCCCAACCGCTGTTGAGCACTGAGAGGTAAACTGAGACTGAGAGAGAAACAATATATTATAATTAGAAAATATAATCTTTTCATGTTAGCACTATTATAGAATTACTCCAAAGGCAATGCCGCCACCATTCCAATTGCCCATACCTTGATTGGCATGTAAGCTAGAGCAATAAGCCTTCACAAAAGAGTTGAGCTTGCTGTTTTTAATCGAAATAGGGAAATTGAACTGAGCCTCGGCACCTACCTGAGTATAATGGGCATCAAAATGAGCTTTATCTACTTCGATAACATTCGTGGCATAATTGTATGAGCCAATCTCATAGCTTGTAGAAGATAATGAAAGTGCTTTCAACGAAGAAGCAGCGAGTTTCAAATCGTTCTTCAAGTTGAATCCATAATCGGCATGGGCGGTGAGACGCAAACTCATATCATTCTTCTTGAACAATCTGATAGAACCTTTGAGACCAACCATTGCCATCTTCACATTATTGGTCGAAGTAGGCATGCTATAAGCTTGTTGGAAACCATTGATGCGTCCTTTCAGTGCGACCAGCCAACCGTAATCGTTAGAGTTGCGGGCACTGTTTCTCAAACTGATATCCAAATCGCTATGATAGTTGATAGTGCGATAACGTTCATTGTAAGTATAGAGTGTCACCCATTCTTGCGAAGTGATGCCGGTTGTTGCATCACGAGTAGTGACCAGCTCCTGAAGATTCTCGTTGGCATGACCTTTCTTATAATAGTTTTTCCAAGTCACAGCAAGCAATGTTTTGTCCGACTGATGATTGAAATAGACGTCAACATTGAGATGATAGGCTTTGAAGCTACCAGGAGAATGCTTGATTTCTTCTTCAATCTTCTGATTTTCGAACAGGGCACCGACACTGAGCAATAACTGATTTGAAGCGCAGTGCATACGGTATTGGATATCTCCGCCCCAATAAGCACTTACAAACTGACGTTGAAATCCCTTGAAACCAGCAGCTGTTGCCGAAGCCTGTTCCATACCTAGCATTGTATAATATAAGATATTAGGATCTTCTTGAACAGTAGTCACATTGGGTAGTTTCTCTTTTTTCCAACGATACGCACCGGTCACACCGATATCACTATGTGCTCCTAAAGCAAACAAAACAGAAGGGCGCAATGTATAATCGGCAAGCTGGGTACGAGAACGAGGATCACGTTGACGAGACACGTCGGCCACCTTATAATCTACCGTAGCACCGAATGTGGCAATGCCCTTGGTGGTACGAGCCAGTTTGATGTGCAAATCGAACATCTGAGTATCGTAACTTCCCTTCACGCTGCTACCGAATATATAAGGACTGCTTTCGTAAGTATCTATCACATCCGACCAAGCACGTTCTTTCTCCCTCATCATATTGAAACGGAAACTACCCCAAGCTATCCAGTTCTTACTGAGATGAGTATAGCTCTCTGCAAAGAAGTCGAGTTTGTTCACTCTGTTTCCTTCTTGAGCACGGTGATAGTCGCCACCAAATGTTTCGACACCAATCGAGGCCATCGCATGGTCAGAATAGGTAGAGCGACCCAATCCGGCTGCATTATCGGTCTGCAACCAGGGGTTATTCACTGTTGTGAGTTGGTGTTCCTCTGTTGTTACCGCATTTTGAGCCATCAAAGCCAACGGAGCAGATAACATCATCGAAAGTAATAATATATAATGTTTCATTGTGTTCTATATTAAAAGTGATTATTCTCCGAGAAGTGCCGGCTTAGTATAACTCTTTGGCGTCACATCGGTCACTGTTGCAAAATCGCTCAACGTATTGTTGGTATCTATCAGATAGACACGGCTAGAGGTAGAACGAGTCGTATCAACCTTACGGTCTACCGCTTCGTGAGTATAGCCCGAGATAGAATTGATAAATCCATAACTCGAATCGATAAAAGTAGGAATACGCTTGCTATTGATATCAATACCGGTAGATTTATTTTTCAACGTTTCTACACCGTCAAGAATCACATTATCGGGAATCTGCATAAACATCGTTCCTTTGGTCTTGCCTGGTACATAGACGAGAGGATAATCTTTGAGCACATCAACATCTGTCTGGAACAGTATGACACCATTGTCGCCACCATTTACCAGATTCATATATTGCAAAGTAGTAAAGGAGGTGTAGGTAACAATCATTGCAGGCACATCGGCATTATTAGAAAATTTAGTGCTCTTGGTCTCGAAGTCAGCACCCGACAAGTTGCATGTATTGGGAGAGTTCACGGTATGATCGATAGCACTGATACAGATTACAACACCTTTGCCTGGCTGTACAGGATGATCTTTACCGGTTCCAGGGAACTGATATACCTGGCGGACATAGACATACCCTTCATTTGACGAAGCAGGATACGCGGCAGTCGATTCATTCTCGGTAAGTGCAAGATACAATCCGTCGACATATTGTACGCTATCCGAATTGTTGAATATCTCTATATATTTATCCGAGAGATAATTCTTATTATTGTTGTCTTTGGTACCGGATGCATAGATTTTGCTGATAACAAGTGTCTGCTCCACCATTTTGTTCAACGAGAGAGTGACACCGGTGGTATCGAACATCTTCTGACTGGCTACAGACGAAGAAAGCAATACGGAACGATTCTCTACCTCCGTCTCGGTAGTAATTGCTGCATATTCTTTGGCAGTGAGTTTCCAAGAAGTAGAGATAGAATAAATATCGGGTACTACATTCTTGAAAGTTGCCTTACCATTAGCATCAGTCACTGCAGAATAAGTAGCACGTTCGCTCTTCAGCGTCACAGTTTGTCCTTCGTAAGTCACTCCTTCCTTAAATCCATCGGGCATGGTAGTCGATATCACGATTTGGGCAATCGAGCCCTTTGTATCGCCTTCGTTCTGTGCATCTTCGGCAAGAGTACACGAAGTGAGACCACCCAACGCACACCAGACAGCAGCGAATATGATATAAATATATTTTTTCATGATGCTATAAATTTAGAATTTGAAGTAAAGTTCCATACCGAAATTAAACGTTCCCGTATTTCTTTCGGTCAGCGTTGAAGAGACAGAACTATGCTGCCACGGTTGATGGAACAATGTATTGTTCACGTAGAAAGAGAAACCTGCAATGTTCGAGATATCCTTTGTGAGTCGGGTACTCAGCAACATAATAGCCGGTTGTTTCACTGGTGGATTATCGGCTCCACTACGACGGGCTAATGCCAGCGAACAGCCACGAATCGTATAGTTCGCATCGGCAAGCATCTCTTTTGTTATTTCATGATAGTCGGTACCACCATTGTTGTTGGCAGTGATATAGCCAATTGGATCTTGTGCTTGATTGGTAGTTGCCGTATAGGTGGTCCATATCACCTGACAGCTGGTAGAGAGTACCATTCTGATACGTGGTATATTGACAACAGCACGTAGCTGGGTGCTGAAACGACGAGACACATCGGTCAGGTTGTTCGAATCATATACATATTTGAATGGAGTGGTATTGGTTGTCGAATAAATTTTATTGTCCATTACAGACGGAGAACTGTATTCCAAACCTTTGTAGCGGCTCTTGGTCTCCATATAGGCACCGCTGAGATAGAATGTTGTATTCCACGCCTTGATACGTCCCATGTCGAAGTCGAACTCAATACCCTTGTTCTGACTCCACTCTGTATTGCCATAAGTACCTTTGGTAGACCATACGGTATCTACTCTCGCAGGGTCGTTATAATTGATAATTGGTTTCGCACCGACTTGTGGAACGATGCCATGTTCGGTAGTATAGTAGTTGGAGGTATAAGTGAAGAAGTCCGACAGATTACCAAATCCGTTTGGAGTCTTATCCAGATAGGCTACTACTGTGAAACGACGTTCTTCGGGGAGTTGCAGATCGAAGCCCAGCTCCCACTTTGTATTGGTAGCATTCTTGAGTCCTACACTACGCTGAACATCATAAACATAAGTATGATAGAGCAACAAACGTTCGTTAGAATCGGCAGCACCGGTATAGTTGGCTGCCAGGCGATCCATATATTTATTATCAGGATACAGATGAACGAGACCCGGAGTCTTGGAGTTCATACCGAAACCTCCGTGCAATGTCAATGCCTTATTCAGTTTGACAGCAAGATTCAGACGTGGCGACAGCGAACTGACATGTTCCGATTTGAACGGCTGCAAAGCGGTGTAGCGCAAACCTGCCATCAACTTATACTCCATACCTGCCATCTTCCACGACATCACATCTTCCAGATAGGCAGAGAACTGATTGAGTGAAGGAATATCGTAGTATGGACGAGGACGACCATCACTATTGGGTTTCAATGGTTTAGTATCATCTTCGTTATAATAACCTTGTGCTTTGTTCGATTCGTTGCGATATTCAATACCCATATTAATATGGTGCATCGACTTGGCGATATTAAAGCCCATCGTATTGCCTATCTTGGCATAGAAGCTGCGAGGTTTGCTCAAGTTGTAGGCTGTAGCCTGATAAGAGCTGGTGTAGAAAGGAACATCATAATAACCGGTCTCGCGAGCTGTGAGAACAGGAATCAAACCACTACCGGTAACAAACGAAGTATTGGTCATCTTGTTGTAGCGGTCGCTATAGCTCAACACATAAGACAGTGTGCGGCTCCATGGCTTGTTGATCATAATCTTTCCTTCATGACTCAATTGGAAAGTATAATCTTTCTGTTTATAAGAAGTTCCGTCGTCTACTTGATCGGGGTCGTTACCACTCCAATCTATCAAAGAACCAAACGAGAACTTGGTCTTTGTATTCCACTTACGAAGGAAAGTATTAGAATAGATAAGGCTACCATTGATACGGTCGAACGACTGATTCTTAGTACGAGGATCGCCCCAAGCCTGAGCATAGTCGAAACTTGCATTCAAGAAACCGGCTTTCTTGCCGAGCGACCATCCTTTGCCCAGCGAACTATTGATAGTGGTAGGGTTTACCTTGGTACGAAACTCAAAAGGAGTACGTCCAGCCTTCAGATTCACAATAACGGCACCCGAAGTGAGGTCGCCATATTGAGCCGAAGGAATACCACGAATCACTTCGACAGATTCTATGTTATCGGCATCGATAGAACGAAGGTCAACACCTGTTCCTGCCGTGCTATTTCCATATTTCTGCTCCATTGATGCATTGTTCGATACCGGCACACCGTCAACAATAATCTGAGTACCGAAAGAATTGTTCTTATCGATAGTTGTACTAGCCGAACGAAGTTGCGCCTGTTGCATACTGGTCATATCGTTGTTCTGGATGAGCTGACCGGGAAGAAGTTGCATCAAATCGGCAAGACTGGTGGCTTGCAAGTGATCAATGGCCTGGCGCCCAATCTTTGTTGCAGTAGCTTCGCCCGCTGCACTCGATTTGCCCACAACGGTAACTTCTTGCAACTGCAAAGATGTTTCTTGCAGTCTGACAGTAAGATTCAAATCAGAGCCTACCTTGACGCGAACACTTTTCATTTCGTATCCCAAGCAAGACACATCTACATTGTACTCCCCTCTCGGTATCTTGATGAGGCGAGCCACACCTTGCACATCACTGATAGCGATAGCGCCAAGCGACTGAATCTGACAAGTGGCACCGATAATTGTTTCCTTGTCGTTACTGTCGTAGACTGTGACCCGCAGAGAAAAAGAAGATTTGCTGTTATCTATTCTCGACGAAGCAGGTTTTATCTCCACATCTTTCTTTTGGGGAGCCACCATAATAATACGTCCTCTCACTGTATAGTTGAGGTCTGTGCCCGAGAGCAGCAGTTCCAACGTCTCTTTCACTGTACGACGGGCAGTCTGTATATCTAGTTTATTATACTTCGCCACTGCCTGAACAGTATAAGATATATTAAAGCCCGAGAGCTTACCAAGTTGTCTTAATCCTTTATCGAGCGACTGATTGTTGAGCCCGAACGTCACTTTTGTATCGAGTGTCTGTGCCGAAGCCGATGTGGCTACCGATAGTTGCAGACAAAGTAACATACTAAAGATGAAACATATTCTGAATAAATTTGTAACGGAACAAAAGATTTTCATATCTTTGTAATTAGGTTTAAAAATTAGAGATTTTAAAATCGATTATCTCCTCTTTTGCTTGCCAGAGCAGAGGGGAGATTTTTTGTGATATCACACTCACAACATTCCTCTTCAGTAGTATGCTATTCCTGGTTTATTCTTTCTTTTCATTTGCATTTGTTTTTGGGTTTAATTATTTAGTTTTACTCATTATAGATACATTATTTCCTTCTATCTTAAAGCTCATATCGGGCATGAGCGAACAAAGCACAGTGAGCACCTCATCCAAAGATTCTGTTCCTGTGAAGTTGGACACAAAGATCAACTTCTCCAATTCTACATTGTTCACCGAGATATTCACACCATAACGCTGACTCAGAGTCTGCGCTACAACAATCATCGGCGTATGATCAAATTCCATATCTTGTTTGGTCCACGACAAAGTTTCACCGGTATCAACCGACTGTTTCTTTTCTTCGTTATTGACAGTAGAACAAGACACCTCTTCATTCACACCTAGTTCGGCAATCTGAGCTCCATTCTTCTCTACCCTCACTCTACCGCGAGTTACCGATACGACCACCTCATTACGATATACCTTTATATTGAATGCGGTACCCAGCACCGTAGTCTTCACATTGCCGGTACGAATAACGAAAGGCTGTCTTGCATTATGATGGATATCGAAGAAAGCTTCGCCTTGCAGTGTCACCTCACGCGTCTTGCCGGCAAACGATGACGGATAAATCAATCGGCTACCTTTCTTCAGTATCACCGTACTTCCATCGGGCAATGTCAGATGACGGCTGAATGAAACTGGTTGAGAAGCAGATACTTCAACAGCTTTGGCTATCATCACATAGTGACGTCGAGGATTGGTCTTTTCTAAATAATTCACGCCAATAAGTGCCACAAGCATGATAGAAGCAGCCACAACAGTAGCACGAAGCCATAAACGGGTAGTGCGACGTTTTTTGGCTCTTACAGCACTCTCATCAGTAAGAATAGCCGATAAAATCTGCTGCGAACGTTCGTCGGATAACGATTCTTTTGGTGTATGTGTCTTCCAGGCCAGAGAAGCGACATCATCGAGCGTTTCTTCATCGGCAGAAGAGAGGTAATCAGCCAATTGCTGCTGCTCCTCAAAAGAAGCAGTGCGACCAAGCTGCTTGTCGAGCAGCTCATTCATCTTCTTATTATCTGTTGTACCATCTGTCATAATAGGTTATTTTTAGTTGTTTTATATTATGACGAACAACTAGATAAAAAAGGGGTGATGAAAATTCAAAAAAAGAAAGATGATGAATCAAAAGAGTGCCATTAATCCATACCAAGAGCAATGACCAAGATAAATAATTCGGGATAATGAGCCGTGAGATAGGCACGTACATTCTTTACCGCATCTTTGGTGTAGCCGGTAGCTGTTGCAACCGAAACGTGAAGCGTGTCTGCTATTTCGGGTTGTGGGCGACCTTGGAGTTTGCGCATTGTAAAGGCACGTCGTTGTTGCGGAGAGAGCTGACCGATAGCTTCATCCAGCGCATCATTCATTTCTTTAGAGAGCATCTGCTCTACCGGGGTATCTACAGTCGTATTTTCTTTCTGCTCATCGAGCAGCTGCACCAATGCATCAGTATTGCGAACGAAACGACGCATGGCATCAATAATCTGATTTCGAGCAATACTATAAAGATAAGCATTAAGATTCTCTACACTATTGAGTTGTGTCCTATTCTGCCATATCTTGAGAAAAACATCCTGTACTCCATCCTCAGCCTCACTACGAGAGCGTGTCATGCCCAAAATGAAATCATAGAGTTTGTCTTTATAGCTGAAAAAGAGCGTAGAGAAAGCAGCTTCATCTCCTTCACGAAGACGAAAAAGTAAGTTGTCATTTGCTTTATCTTTATTATTGTTCTCTCCCATGCTAATATTTCTCAATAGATTAGGAATCCTTTATAATGCAAAATAACGCATAAAATAATTCAATTCCAAATTTCATTTTCATTATTACTCAGTAAATATGGTCTATCACTGCAGAATACTCAAATTTAGGTAAATACCATAATCAATATAAATATTTCTCTCTCTAAATGATTAAATCTCCAATTAGGGCAGAAGCATATTAATAGCAAATCAGCAGAATTTCTTTCATTATATCATATTTTATACTTAAATTTGCAACTCACAAATAGATATTATATCATGATTAGATTAAATTGTTTTATTCAGACATGTGCAAAGAATCGCGCAGCTGTATTAGAAGCAGCCAAAGAATTGGTAGCCGCTTCATTGAAGGATAACGGAAACATCGCTTACGACATTTTCGAAAGTGCCACCCATAGTGATGTATTAATGATTTGCGAAACTTGGAAAGACGAAGCCTCTCTATCAGCTCATGAGAAATCATCTCACTTCACCACTCTTGTTCCAAAGATTCAAAGTCTGGCAGAAATGAAACTGGAGAAGTTCAACTTCTAAATCCTTCACAATACTTTATGGTTAGAATGAAAATTAATAAAACATTCTAACCATTTTTTATATTGTTTAGCTAGATTACTGTTCAAATAGCATGCAGAGTATTCTTTTTTTTGTATCTTCGCAGTAAATAACTGAAAGAATATGATTTATCCTATTGGTATACAGAATTTCGAGAAATTACGCAATGACGGTTATGTGTACGTCGACAAAACAGCATTGATTTATAAGTTGGCCACTACCGGAAGTTATTATTTTCTGAGTCGTCCGCGCCGCTTCGGCAAGTCGTTGCTTATCTCCACAATGGATGCCTACTTTAGCGGTAAGCGAGAACTGTTCAAAGGACTGGCTATCGAGAAGTTGGAGCAAAAATGGACAAAGCATCCTATTCTGCATATCGATTTGAATTCACGTCAATACAATAACCTCGATGCACTCGAATCTGAGTTAAATAAGCATTTAGAGATGTGGGAGATTGAATATGGTGACGAATTCAAGGACAGGGCATTAGAAGAAAGATTCTTTCATATCATCCGTAAAGCCCACGAAAAGACCGGTGAACGTGTCGTGATTCTTGTCGATGAATACGACAAACCGTTATTGCAATCTATTGGCAATGAGGAGTTACAAGACAAATTCCGCAACACGCTCAAAGCTTTCTACTCCGTACTCAAAACTCAAGACCAGTACATCAAGTTCGCTTTCCTCACCGGTGTGACGAAGTTTGGAAAGGTCAGTGTGTTCAGTGATTTGAATAATCTGGATGATATATCAATGGACGACCGTTATATTGATATTTGTGGCATCACTGAAGAAGAGTTACATCGCACTTTTGATGAGGATATTGAGACTTTAGGTACCGCTTACAACATGGATAAGGCAGAATGTTATGCCAAACTGAAAGAACAATACGACGGTTACCACTTCGAGATAAATACTATTGGACTGTACAATCCTTTCAGTTTACTTAATGTCCTTGCCAAGAAAAAGTTTAAAGACTATTGGTTCGAAACAGGCACTCCTACCTTTCTTGTTCAGCTCTTGAAACAGAGCGGCTATAACCTCAACGACCTTCAGAAGGAACAACAGACTTCAGATATGCTCAATAGTATCGATTCCATGTCAAAAGATCCGATTCC
>DAIUBN010000098.1:0-11211 GCA_036846645.1 Bacteroidaceae bacterium
CTCTATCATCGGGGCTGCTACTCTACTTGCCGATGGTATCATTACTCCAGCAATTACTGTGACTTCTTCGATAGAAGGTCTTAATCAGGTATTCCCTTCAATTCCAATCGGACTTGTTACAATCGTCATTATTCTTGCTTTATTCCTTATTCAACCATTGGGTACAGCTCGATTGGGAAAATCTTTCGGAAGGGTGATGTTCGCCTGGTTCCTGATGCTTGGTGTGCTTGGGTTGATTTCACTGTTTCAATATCCGGCTATTATCAAGGCTTTCAATCCATATTATGCGGTCAAAGTCCTTATCAATGTTCCCGATGCTTTTGTGATACTCGGTGCCGTATTCCTTTGTACTACGGGAGCCGAAGCATTGTATTCCGACCTCGGACACTGCGGACTTCGTAATATCCGTATCTCTTGGATATTCGTCAAGTCTACATTAATTATTAATTATCTGGGACAAGGAGCATGGATACTTCGTCATCCCGATGCTGTGGCTTCGGGTATCAATCCTTTCTTCGGTGTTATGCCGGCTTGGTTCACTCTGATTGGTGTAATAATGGCAACGTTGGCGGCAATCATCGCCAGTCAGGCACTTATCAGCGGTTCGTTCACTATTGTCAGCGAGGCGATATCACTCGATCTTTGGCCTAACATCCGAATCAAATACCCTACTCAGGTCAAGGGACAGATGTTTATTCCTCAGGTGAACTATACTTTAATGGTGCTCTGTGTACTTATCGTCCTCACTTTCGGCTCTTCATCGAATATGGAAGCCGCCTATGGTCTGTCTATCACCATTACCATGTTGATGACTACCTTGCTGCTTTTCATTTATTTTTATTTCAAACGTTATTCGATGTGGATCTGTGTTCCGCTTACGTTCTTCTTTATCAGTATTGAAACAGGATTCTTTATTGCCAATATGTTTAAGTTTGCTCATGGCGGTTGGGTCACGATACTCATTGCAGGCTGCATCTTCTTCTTGATGTTCAATTGGTATAATGGTCGTCGCATTAAGAATCATTATTCTCGTTACGAACCGATAGCACCTATTCTCGATGTGTTGAAAGATATTTGCGAAGATAAGACAATACCGAAATTTGCTACCCATCTGGTATACGTCACTCGTGCCAAATATCGTGACGATATAGAAAGTAAGATAGCCTATTCACTGATTAACAAACAGCCTAAACGGGCAGATACCTATTGGTTTGTCTACCTTTACCGTAGCGACGAACCCTACTTCTTTAAGTATGATGTCACCACTTTTGTGCCGGGCAAGATGTTCCGCCTCGATGTCTATACAGGTTTCAAACAAGGCGTTCACATGGATCGTTTTGTTCATCGTATCTGCACCGAATTGGCAGAGAAGGGACAAGTAGACTTGCTCAGTCGCTATCCTTCGCTTCGTAAAAGAAATATCGAGGGTGACTTCCGTTTCGTTGTTGTCAACCGCTTCGCCCGTAATATCAAACTTCCTGCTTATAAGAAGACGATGTTGCTCATTTATTATTGGATTAAGAAACTGGCAACGTCCGATACTCAGATGCTCGATCTTGACCCGTCTGCTGTGACACTCGAAAGAGTTCCACTCAAAACGTTGGAGTAATCCGAATGCTTTTTGTAGAACATCGCTTTAGCCGGCCACAATGATTTTGCTTTCGGTTCTTGATGTTCGTATCACTTGTATCTGAGCCGGAATCCGTTCGCGAAGTATCTCTACGTGGCTGATGATACCGACTTTCCGACCTGTTCGTTGCAAACCCTCGAGCACCTTCATCACTGTGTCGAGATATTCGGCAGATAGCGTGCCGAAACCTTCGTCGATAAAGAGCGTGTCGACTTTAATCTTCTCGTCCGATAATGATGACAAACCGAGTGCGAGAGCTAAAGAAACGATGAAACTCTCTCCGCCTGATAGCGTAGTGCAAGGACGGGATGTTCCCATCTCGTAATCTTCTACGGCAAGAGCAAAAGAATCGGGGGCACAAAGCAAGTTGTATCTCGGATAAAGGTTGTGTAGATGCTGATTGGCTTTGCCCAGTAGAAAGCGGAAAGTAATCTGTTGCGCCGCCTTGCTGAAACGGTCGAGGCCGAACATCGTATCGAGTGCTACCCAATTGTCATAAATGCTCTTCTGCTTGTCCCGCTCTTCGAGCAGCTTGATGCGATCCGTCTGATGGGCGGCATCATTATCTATCTGCTGTTGCAGGCTACCTACTATCCGTTGCTTTTCGCCCTTCAATATATCTTTCTCTTCTTTCAGTTTGCTGAGTGCTGCCAAGTTCTCTTCTTCAGTGGGCTTGTCGGTTTGTTCTTGAAGCTGCTGCAAAGAATCTTTCAACTGCCTTATCTTTCCCAACGTGAGCAGTAAGTCATTGTTCAACGTCGAAACCTTTTTTTGCAATAGCTCTATTCCATTATTCTCTATATTCGCAGCGATTGGATAGCTTTCGCTATCTGTCTCTCCGTTCCATTCGGGCATCATCTCTTTGACTGTTCCGATAGAATGCTCGGAACTGTCGATTGCGGTCTGTATCGTATCGATAGCTTTGCGGCGAAGCGGTAGATTGAACTTGTATTCGATATATCGTTTGCCTTCTTGAACCAACTGTTGTTCGAACTGCATGCTATTGTCTATCCAGCGTTGATGCCAATCGTTCCAAGTGATGAGGCTGTCTATATTTTTATTTTTCTCTTCTATCGTTTTCAGATTGCTGGCGATAAGTGCTTCGTTGTGGGCCTTCTCTGCCTGAGAACGTTCTATCAGATTGGTCTGCTTGATATACTCTTCTTTCAGATTTTGATAGACCTTATCAGCCTGCTCTTTCAACTTTTGTAGCAATAAAGCATCAGATTCAATGCCCTTAATGGCTTTCAGCTTCTCATCAATCTGCGCTATTTCGGTAGAACGAGCTTGTTTCTCCTTCGCTAAAGTTTCGGGGCAACTCTCAAATAGTATACCTTTGCAGTACTTCTCGCTGAAGGGTAGCCATTCTTTGTCGACTTTTTCTTTGTTCGTTTTCTGCTGCACAAGAGTAATGGTTTGTACTTTTGACGTCTCCTTCTCTTTCAGTTCCAAACTCGTCTTTACTGCTGTGAGGCGTCGTTGAGCTTCATTCTTTGTCTTCTCGGCTTGGTCTCTTTCTGCTTTCACCTTCTCGAAGAGGCTATCGAATACTTCTTCTGTACTGATGTCGTGATGAGTGCTGCCGCAGATAGGGCAGGGTTTCCCCTCTTCAAGAGATTTTCGCAGTTGTCGGGCACACTCTTGAATAGTGAGCTGCTGTGTTTCGAAGATGCGTTGCCGCTCCACATAAGATGCTTGAGCTGCATTAAATTCTTCAGCTCTCGTTTTATAATCCTTCTTCAGCTGATCATATTCAGCTTTCAGTGTATCTACCTTATTTAATGTATCAGTTAGAGCCGTTTCTGCGGTATGTGCTGCTTGCCATTTGGCACTTGCTGTCTCAATATCTGTTAGTTGTGCCGAGAGTTCATTTCGCTTTGATAGTAAAGCATCTTTGCCTGCTTGCTCAATTTCTTTCTGTTTGGCTTCGAACAATTTCTTTTGCTCTTCTGCTTTGGCCGATGCAGCTACCCCTTGTTTCTTTATCTCTTCAAGTTGATCTTTTTCAGTCGCTAACTTTTGCTCTAAAGTTTTGTTACTTTGGCGCAGGGTAATGTTATTGTTGTTGCACTCGACGATGGTATGGAGTTCGGCAACAATCGTCTGCTGATTCTCGTATGTTGCCTCGTCTTTCTTCAATCTATTCCAATCGGTCTCTTGCTCTTTCAGCAAGTCTTGCTGAAGCGCGAGTCCTACCTTTATTTCACTGAGTTGAGATGGATATTTGTTGAAGGCGGACCGACTATTCTCTAACTCACTTTCGAAACGCTGCATTGATTGCCACCAATTTATTTTTTTATCGGCTGTCTTTATCTCTTTATCGAGTGTCTCTATTTCGATGTTGGTAAGAGATATCTGCTGCTTCTTTTCTGTTTTCTCTTCGTCGGTCAGCAGTTGAATGTCTTCTATCTGTTGCTTCACTTTACTAAGTTGAGCATAAACGGTGAGCATCTTGTCGTGAATATACTTTCCGGTCTTGTTGTAGACATCCATCTGGGTGAGCGATTCCAGTATGGCGGACTTCTCTTTTTCGTCCGCCGTCAAGAACTTATTGAATTGTCCTTGGGCCAACATGAACATTCGGGTGAAGCGGTCAAAATCGAGCCCGATGAGTTGTTGTATCTGCTTGTCCATTTCATTCACTTTGGTGGCAAGTACTTCTTTTGTAGCGGCATTTTTCAAGAGCCGTTCTATGTTCTGTAGTTTCCCGTCAGGTTTGTTGTGTGCCCGTCTCACCATCCAGTCGGCTTCGTAGCGTTGGCCCGATTCTTCGAACAAAAGATGAATATATCCTTCGCCGGTGCCTTTACGAAGAAAATTGCTCAAATCACCGACAAGTCTGCCTTCATACCGTTCATGGCTACCCGGCATTGATGGAACTTGGTTGTAGAGTGCCATGCAGATGCAGTTCAGTATGGTGCTTTTCCCGGCGCCGGTCTCACCACATATCAGAAAGAGTGGCTCTTGCGACAGAATACTATTCTCGAAATCGATTGTCGAATCGGCAATAGATGTGATATTATGAATATCAAGTTTCAAAAGTCTCATCGTGCATCCTCCTTCCCTTCAGTACTGCATGCCGCAATTGCTTCGGTCATACAGTCTATCAGTGATTGCGGCATCTCTTCTTCTTTTCTCACTTTATATGTTTTCTTCGCTACGTCGAGCGGCTGTATTTGCTTCAGTTCGTCGAGCGATAATATTGTGGGCTGTTCACTGTTGTCTATCTCTCGCTTCTTTTGTGTCTGACAGAGGGTGCACAACTTCAATTGGTCTTTCTCTTCCAGACAGGCCGATAGTTCGCCAAACATATCGACCGGCATCACGCCTTCGGTCAGAATATTGGCTCGCAGATACGTACTTTTATCATTTGGATAATCTAATAACGCTTGTTTTACCTCATCAAACGAGGCGGCTTCTGCCGGAACAGTGCGGACATCAACAAGCGGAGTGATATCAATCTCTCTGACCGATACCATTTCTCGGCCTTCAAATTCTACGATATTGACACTGTGACCACCTTTTTCGTCGAAGCTCATTGGAAGTGGTGAACCGCAGTAACGAATCTTTTCATTATTAATGTATTGGCGGTGATGTATATGGCCGAGGGCGACATAAGAAAAACCTTTTGCCCAAATATCAGTAGAAACGGTGTCGATACTACCTATCGTAATGTTATGTCCTGTCACATCGCACTGCGATAAAGTGAGGTGGCCCATGGCAATGATGGGCTGACTATCTTTCTGCTCTTTATCGGCCAACTCGTAAAGACTATGATAAAGCGACTCCACTCTTTCGCCGTAGCCACCTTCTTCGACGGCGGGATAACTACTGCTGTGCATATAGGGCACTGCCAGCACCCAAGCCAATGTCTCGCCATTCTTTTTGATAGGCACAATCATTTGCTTTAAGTCTATCTCGCCATCTTTACGAGGAGGAGTGCCGATGACGGTTACACCGAATTCTTTCCAAAGTACGCCTGCCGACGATAGTCTTGAAGGAGAATCGTGATTGCCTGCTGTAACGATGGTTTGCATACCTTCGTTCTCTTGTTGAATGCTTAGCAATTCCTTATTATATAAGGCGACTACCGAGTTGGATGGTGCCGGCGTATCGAATATATCGCCCGAAACAAGCATGGCGTCGGGCTTCTCTTGCTTGATGATATTTCTGAGTTGAACAAAGAAGTCACGAAATTCGTCTTCTCTATTGAAATTGTAGAGCGACTGTCCCAAATGCCAGTCCGATGTATGTAGTATCTTCATAGATGTACTTATTTGTCGGCTAAGTTATAAAATTAACCGCAGAACTGAGGCTGGATTGTTGAATTATTCTCTTTACCATGATATAAAATCTGATGCATCAAGTCATAAACTTTGTCGCATCAAGAAGTAAAAGTCGACACTTCATGAACAATTCTATAAATCAAACTTGTATTTTAATAAATTAAGCTTGTATTTTATAAAATAAAGCCTTTGTTTTAATAAATATAAGCTTAGTTTTAAGAAGTCTTCTTTATGATTACACTTTTATTTCATGAAGAGGTTAATTTCTCTTCTGCTTGTTTCACTTTTTTATTACACACATTGAAACAATGAAAAGACGACAACTCTCTGTTTGTGATACAGATAGATGCCGTCTTTCTATTATTCGGAGGTACAAGATACCTTAAATATCGCTTTACAAGGTTGTATATTCCTTCAGTATTCTAAAACAATCGATTAGAAGTTGAAGTTAAAACTCAACAAGAAACTGGTCGTTGGCTTAATTGCGGCCGATTTAGGATTGAAAACCTGTATATTGGGCGAAATATAAATACTCTTTATTGGGATAAATTCAATTCCAGCTGCATAAGTTTGGCCGTTCTTGGTATCATTCCAATGTTCATCAGTACTTGTCGAAGCAGATGTGAGATAGTCGTAGCGCCCGAAAACAGAGATGTTCTTGTTTGTTCGATATATGCCATACAATGATATACCGCTCAGGTTGTGCTCCTTAATCATCTTATTGCCTTTTTGGTAGTTGTATTCTCCGGCGATAGTCAGATGATCATCTTTGTAGCCTATCAATGTACTGAAAGTCTTTTGGGCTACATTCTTCTTCATATAGTCGGCATATAAACGTAGGATGATATGTTTGATAGGCTCGTAAGTAATTCCTGCCGAGACTTTGACAGTACTATCAGATTGTACTTTCTGAAAGCCCTCACCGTTTACGACTTGTGCATCAATACTTAGCTTTGGAGTGACTTGAACTTTCACTCCGAGGCCTATATCAGCTCTATAGCCATATTCATTCATGTCTTGAAATGATTTCATCACATATCGCTTGCTCCATAAAGCTTCTTGTAAAACAAATAAATTGGTATCCATCATACCCAAATCTATTGTTACAACCTTGTTGTGATACTCTCCATAAGCATATTTTAGGAAGGCAGTGTATGCCGAAGGAAAAGTTCCTCCCTTGTTGTTTGTACTTACATCCATCAAAACTTTAGAAGAGAAATTCGGACTAAAGTGATAAATATATCCAAGATAACCTCTTGTTATCTCAAAGGCTGCATTTGTCTTTCCATCTTGCACAGCAAACCTGAAATCGGTGAATACATTGATTATTGGCTTACCATTGGGCACAAAACCTTCGCCTTTGTCTGCTTTCTGTGAAAAGACAGGGAAAGACAATAGCATCATCAGGATGGTTATCGAAATTTTCTTTTTCATCTTCTAAACAGATTAGAGTAATTAATATACACTACCAGATTTTACCGCAAGTCTCTCGAGCATCTTCTGCATCCCATCGACGATAGGATGGTTCTCCAAACCATAGCGGGCTGCCATTTTCTTCATCTGTGGGAAGTTGATCCATACACTGCCGGCTGCATCTTTCCAAACCGACATTCTCAGAGGTAATTCGATAGAGATACTGGGATTCTCCTGCATGAGGTGAGTACCAACTTTTGGAGCTCCGAATACAATGACTTCTGTCGGTGCTAGAGTAAGACCAGCACCTTCGGCATTTGTAGAATGATTGAATTTAGCAAATACTGGAACACCCATTGCTTTCAGATTGGTTTCGATATTCTCCATCGTCTCTTTAACGCCGAACTGACTTTCGAAAGTATATAACTCGTTATCGTTGGCGCCTGTTTTCAGCTTTTGATTGTCGAAAGCGGCAGCTATGCGACGTGCCAAGTTAGTTAGCTCTACTCCCTATTTGTTGGCCAACAATGTGACACAAACCAATTCTGATGCGTCTGTAAAGCGACTAAGAAAAGCAGAATGACCAGGCGCACTGCCCTTAATATCCATTAGCCCTTTGTGACTATAAAATTCCCATCCTGCCATTGCTGGAACGATGTTGCCATTGGTCAAGGTAGTAGGCTTGTATATCAGATCTCTGTTGGCAGGGTCGTGAATCAAAATAGAACCTGCCAAGGCGATATCCCAATGACTGATATTTTCTGCCGAAGCCCATATATCCGAAAAACCTTTTAGACTTGTAGATGACTGTCTCTCTACTTCAACCAAACTTCCATTCTCATCTTTATAACCTACTGATGGCTCAGACGGATTTATGTAATCTTTATCGAAAGTGAATGTTTTATGCCTTCCATTACTTTTTGATAAATCTTCGTTCTTAAGTCCTTTCAATTCGGATGTAAAGAAGGTCTGTGATAGTCCCAAATAGTCGAGTTGGTTCTTTCTGACGAATTTCTGATATGGCATCTTGCTCACTTTCTCTACGATACTAGCAAGAAGCAAGAAGTTCGTTGCGCTTTGTTGCACTTTAGTGCCTGGTTCAAAGTTGAGGGGTTGGTTAAAAGCATAATGCATTAAAGCCCCTTCTTCGCTTATTTTGGCTGCATCAAAGCCTGGCATGTTACGATAGTCGGCTATACCCGAACTGTGTTGAAGTAACTGCTTGATGGTGATGCCAGACCATTCCTGGGGTAAGTTCTTCAGATACTTACTAGCGGGATCGTCGAGCTTGAGTATATGGCGTTCGAATAGCTGCATAATGGCTACAGCCGTAAAACCTTGGGCAATGGGGCCTACATTCCACAAAGTGTTTTCTGTCGCAAGCTTCTTATTATTGACGGTAGATACTCCATAACCTACTACTCGAGGTATATAAGGAGCTTGAACAATGGCCAAAGTCATACCTGGGATGCCTTCGGCTTTCATAAACTCATAGATCATCTGATCTATGGATTGACCTTGATAGGCCACTTCTACATTACCACGTCCCTGTTGAGGAAGTTGGTTCTCATACTTTCTCATTGTTGTCGTTTGCGCTGAAGCAACCATTGTCATTGTTGCAAGCAGCAAGGTTGTAACTTTTTTCATATACAATAAATTCTATATTGCAAAGTTACTTGGTTAGCCACCTTGTCCCAATGATTAAACGTCACGACGTGTTGGCAATACTTCACGGAATAGATAAAAACTGGATTTATCGGAAATATTGGGCATAATGAGTTAGAATTACCTCCTCGAGAAGTAATCCTAAAGATTATATTATTCGTAGTAGAAAGATGATAATGGGATTAATCTACTATTATCCGGTAGATACTGGCAGAGCGGATGCCAGGTTTTACTTCACCACCGATGAGAAATAGTTGTTTCTTGTATTTCACTAGAGTTGCTCCCGCTTTGGCTGTTTGTGAACTCCTTGTCAGTTCTTTCCAATCGTTTTTTTGATATATCAATATATAAGGATTGAATTTGTACCAAGACTCCGGATGAGTGAGGTAGTCGGACTGTGGATTATTGAGTGCCGATTCAAATATGTCTTTATTGCAGCCGCCGAGACAGATAATGGTATGATTGTTCAAACTTGTAGCAACAGCACCACCTAGGAAAACATTCTCCTTCTCGGCATTGAAAGGTGAAGATATTTTCTCCCACTTCTTTTCGGTTAATGAATAACGGAAGGCATCGAGGGAGAGTACTGCTTTCTGCTGATTCCGCTTGGGCTGATATCCGCCCATCAGATAGAAATAGGAGCGACCTCCTTCGGTAAGACATGCCGAAATGGGTTGCACTCTCGCTGCATCGGGGAACGATGGAAGTTCTTTCCAGCCTTCAGAAGTGCTCTTTAGATTCAGACAAAATGCTCTATTGCTCGGCTTGCCGTCGCAATTGCCTCCTGCTACAATAATATAATTGCCGACAAAACTTCCCGTCATATTATCTAAAGAATAGGGTAGGGATGGTAGCGATTTGATGCTGATATCCTTTCCTTTCTTATCCCACTGTATTTTGAATACCGATTGGATAGAAGATTGATTGTTGTTGCCGCCAATACAAAAGATACCGTTTTCAGTAGAGATAGATACGCCGTAGGCCGCCTCTACAGGAAGGTTACCGACTTTTTTCCAATGAAGTGTGGCACTCGACGATACTCTTGCGGCATATATACCTTGATAATATTTCTTCTTGCCCCCTTGAGCTGCTGGAATATCTGGAAAGTTACAGCCACCTGCCATGATGAGATAGTCGTTGAGATATCCACCATAGCATGCAGACACACCTTTCTCGTAGCCTTGTTCCTGCTTGGGGAATCCTTGCATTTGCTGAATCCTTCGCGGGTGGCTAGCTAAGATTGTCGAAGAGAGCAGAAGCAGTAGTGCTATGAACCAATATCTCATTGAGCAAACTTTTATTGGTGCTCTTTATTATTGCCTTCGTGAAATCCCGACGATACTACGTCTTCCATCGAATGGAGATTCCTTTCTTTATAGCGAAACTGATATTCTAGATGGATTCGCATTGCAGAACGGAATAATTCCACATCTTTAGATTTCAGAATCTCAATGAGGGTGTTGTGAGTCATCATTGATTTGCGCTTCCAATCGGACGGACGTGGTGTATAGAGCTTAAATAATGTGCTAAGTGATTTTTGGAAGTAACGCAGACTAAGATTTCCTGTTGTATCATATAATATGGTATGGAATTTAATATCAAGCTGTCGTAGTTGTTCTGTGTCGCTGGTCGTATCTTCGGCATCTGCTATCAATTGAAGCTTTTTCAAATTTTGGTCGGTAATATTATTAACGACCAAATCTGCCATACCAATCTCTAGCATCAGACGAAGTTCATACATATCTTGTAGCGACTTACTGTCAACGAATCCCGACATCAGTATGAGTTTGAATATGCTGAAGAATTTGGGTGCAACAAGCACTGTCCCTCTTTTCCGCTTTGTCTCAATAAAGCCCAAAGCACGGAGTCCGCTATTTGCTTCGCGGATAACGACTCGGCTCACTCCTAAAATCTTTGCCAATTCATCTTCTTTTGGCAATATCGCTCCATAATTATACCCTTCGTTATGGATATATTCGAGAATTCTTTCTTGTGTTTGTTCAACCAAGGTGTGGTCTTTTGCTTTGCTTTCAATATCTTCTTCCATATTATTCATATTAATGATGGTACAAATATAACATTAATCTTACAAATTATTGAAAAAAGTTGAAATATTTGCTGTTATATATGAACAAATTAATATTAAATACTAATGATGTTGGCTTTAAATAATATATAAATCATATCTTATCTAAATATATTTTTAACTCAAATAGT
>DAIUBN010000099.1:0-11189 GCA_036846645.1 Bacteroidaceae bacterium
TTCGGATATGAAACCCAACTATAACTATTGGTCTATCTTTCGCATTGCCAAGGCTCAGAAGAAAGACTACAAGACGGCTATCTTCTCGAGTTGGACTGATAATCGCACTATCTTGTTGGGTGCCGGCAAAAGTGAGACCAATAACTTGAAAGTAGATGATGTAGCCGATGGTTACGACTTGGATAAAGCGAAATTTCCGCAACAAAAGAACAGTACAGAGATATGGCAGATAGATTCGCTGGTGATAGACAAGGCAGCGCAATGCGTGAAAAATAACGCTCCCGATTTGAGTTGGACTTATTTGTGGTATACCGACGATGCCTTCCATTTGTTTGGCAATGGCAGCTATTCTGATGATTATGTGATCAAGACCGACCGACAGCTACAGAAGATATGGGATGCCGTGAAATATAGAGAGAAACACTGCAATGAGGAGTGGATGATAATTGTTACTACCGACCATGGACGTACCGAAAACGGACATGGACATGGCGGACAATCTCAGCGTGAACGCTGTGTGTGGATGTCGACCAATATAAAGAATGTAAACAAAGAATTCAGTAGCAGTCAATTATCGCATGTCGATATTTTGCCTACAATCTGTCGTTTCATGAACTTCGAAGTGCCAAAAAATCTTCTTTTCGAAGAAGACGGTATTTCTTTTATTGGGAAGCGTGATATCTACAACTTGACAGCATTTCCATACGACGATACCATTACTCTGAATTGGAAATCGGACGTTACGGCAGAGAAAGCAACGATCTTTATGGCCGCTACCAACAAATTTAAAGAGGGTGGAAGCGATGAGTGGATAGAGGTCGCTACTGTTCCTGCAAAGCAAGGAGTGTATAAGATAGATCTCAAGAAATACACTTTGTCGAAGTTTTATAAGTTTGCAATTGTCACCCCAAACAATCATCTCACACGCTGGGTAGAGAGGTAAAAAACGTCTTGATATTTTGATATGGCAACAAAGATTTCTTCTCTTATTTGTTTGTAGTATGCTCTACTTGTATTATCTTTGCATTTAGATAAATAATAAATATGGAAGAAGCGAATAAAAAAACGACAGAGGAGAAAGTAGAATCAACTAATAAATCTCCGAAGAATAAGAAAAGGAAAGTAAGCAAGACTTGGGAGGCCGCCCAAAGACTCAAAGGCAGTCTGATTGTAAATGACCCCAAATTTTTGCTTTAATTCTTATGCGCTATTTAATCGATACAAATATTTTTGTATATTTGGCTACTGACATTGACTCCCTAGATCGTGATGTTAATGCTATTATCGAAGCACCTGAATCTGTATTATGTATCAGTACGGAATCTGTTCGTGAACTGATTGTAGGCTATAATAACAAAGGATTATGCTCTAAAAGATGGAAGACGGCAGAAGCGATGGTTAAAGCTATTGAGAAAGAATTCTATATCAAGATACTTCCGCTTAAGACAGAACACATGATTACTTATTCGCATTTGTCGCTCAATGAGGCGCAAGGCCATAAAGATCCTTCGGATCACGTTATTATTTCTCACGCAATTACTGAACATCTTCCCTTAATTTCTAGTGATACTCGTTTTGATTTTTATCGTAGTCAGGGCTTAGAACTGATATTCAATAAGAAATGAGTATTATTATTCTTTAGTAACTAAGGGAACCGGTAGTTATCTCATGGCTAGCATCTAAAAGTAGTTTTACTTACTCTTGTGCTTATTGCGATTTTAAGTCGACTTCAAATAATATTGCCTTTCGTCTTCGGCAAACTTCTCGATGGCGTAGCGCAACATGGTGCGGGGCATCGTAGAGGCATATTGGTCGAGAAATGTTTTTAGCAGTGGCTCATTGCGTTTACCTACTTCACGAAGCATCCATCCGATGGCTTTGTGCATCAGGTCGTGAGGATGATTGAGAAGCATTTCGGCAAGGCGGAAAGTCTCTTCATAATCATTATGGCGGATAAAGGTGAGAGTGGAAACTACTGCTATGCGCTGCTCCCAAAGATTACTGCTCTTTGCCAACTGTTGAAGTACTTCGCGTTCTTCTCCTCGTTTATCGAGAAGATATTCGCCTACAATATTGGGAGCTGTAAGGTCTACCAAATCCCAGTTGTTGATGGTGGCAGTGTGCGAAAGATAATATTGATAAATCATCTTTTTGCCTTCACCTTTCTCTCTTTTGAATAGATCTACCAGCAGGAGTAAAGCACACATTCTAACTTCGTGCCAAGGTGATTGTAGCAGTTCGCCAATCGTCTCGAAGTCAACATCTCGAAATTGTTTGGCTACGCTTCGAATATTGGGAACGACCACTCCGATGAACTTGTCGCCTTCGCCATATTCGCCTGCTCCAGTCTTGAAGAAACGGGGTAGAACTATCTTCTTCTCATCGTCTGCAAGTGCTTGTAAAGCAGATATTATCTGCGCAGATTTGTCTCTATTCTTCATAAAATGATACTTTTTTCTGGTATAATGGACAAAAATAATGAAAAAAGAATTCATAAGTGGAAACATATTCCTACTTTTGTAGAAATATATAGTAAGAGACTATGGTTCTTAATTACATTTGGATAGCATTCTTTGTCGTCGCTTTCGTAGTGGCATTCATTAGATTGATTTTCTTCGGAGACGTCGAGATATTTACTAAAATCATCAATTCAACTTTCGATTCATCGAAAACTGCATTCGAGGTATCATTAGGACTTACCGGTGTATTGTCGCTCTGGTTGGGTATCATGAAGATTGGAGAGAATAGTGGATTGATAAATACTTTGTCCAAATGGTTGAGCCCTGTCTTTACTAAGCTTTTCCCTGAAATACCGAAAGGGCATCCTGTAATGGGCTCGCTCTTTATGAATATCGCCGCCAATATGCTGGGACTCGACAATGCCGCTACGCCGATGGGACTGAAAGCGATGAAGGAACTGCAAGAACTGAACCCGAAGAAAGATACGGCTTCCAATTCGATGATTATGTTCTTGGTGCTCAATACTTCAGGACTGATGCTTATTCCTATCAGTATCATGGTGTATCGTGCTCAGATGGGAGCCACACAGCCTACCGATATTTTCATCCCTATTTTGCTTAGCACTACGGTATCTACTTTAGTTGGTATTATCGTAGTGAGCATATCGCAACATATCAATCTGCTCAATAAAGCGATGCTGTTCACCGCAATAGGAATCACTGTTTTGTTTAGCGGACTTATTTATATGTCGCTTTCGCTACCGAAAGAGGCGATGCAAACTTATTCTACATTGGCTGCCAATATCATATTGTTTACGGTTATCATTCTGTTTATCTATTCGGGATTCCGCAAGAAGATAAACGTCTACAATGCTTTTGTTGATGGAGCCAAAGAAGGATTTACTACAGCAGTGCGAATTATTCCTTATTTGGTAGCTTTCTTGGTCGGCATCGCTATCTTCCGTACTTCGGGAGCAATGGACTATTTGATACAAGGTATTAGATATATCGTAGAGTTCTTTGGCCTCAATTCTGACTTTGTGGGAGCACTTCCTACTGGATTGATGAAAACCTTGAGTGGTAGTGGAGCCAACGGATTGATGATAGATACGATGAAACAGTATGGAGCCGATTCGTTTGTGGGGCGTTGCAGCTGCGTGATGCGTGGTGCTTCGGATACTACATTCTATATTCTCGCTGTTTATTTCGGTAGTGTAGGTATATCGAAAACCCGCAATGCAGTGGGTTGCGGACTACTTGCCGATCTTGCCGGTATCATTGCAGCCATCTTCTTCAGTTACATCTTTTTCGGATAAACACTTAGTAAAATGGAAATATTATATCAATCGGAAGATATCGAAATGCCTCAAATTGATGAGGCTGCTACAACAACTTGGATTCAGAAAGTCGCTGCAAGCTATGGTAAGCATGTAGGAGAAGTAGCCTACATATTCTGTTCCGACAAGAAGATTCTCGAAGTGAACAATCAATATCTACACCACGATTACTACACCGATATCATCACATTCGATTATTGTGCCGGCAATCGTTTGGCTGGCGATATCTTCATCAGTCTGGATACCGTGAAGAGCAACAGCGAAACCTTCCATACCGAATATGTTGAAGAACTCCACCGCACTATCATCCATGGCATACTCCACCTTTGCGGCATCAACGACAAAGGACCGGGCGAAAGAGAGATTATGGAAGCAGCAGAGAACAAAGCACTGGCTTATTCTCCTAGAAAAGTGTGATACTTGCGATGATGCCAGCGTCAAAATGATGTATTTATCCCCTCATCAATAGTGAAATCTTTTAAAATAGTATCGATAAACTGCTGTTATCATTTCGGAAAGCACTATCTTTGCCGTCCATACTTAATTTTGAATGGAAGGAAGTTTTGACATAAGAGAGCAATCTGTTTCACAAACAGAGAAAGATTTTGAGAATGCCCTACGCCCGCTGAGGTTTGATGACTTTAGTGGTCAGGATAAGGTGGTCGATAATCTGCGTATATTTGTCAAAGCCGCCAAACTCAGAGGTGAGGCACTCGACCATACATTGCTTCATGGCCCTCCAGGACTTGGAAAGACCACACTATCGAATATTATCGCAAACGAATTAGGAGTAGGCTTTAAGATTACTTCCGGTCCGGTGCTCGACAAACCTGGCGATTTGGCTGGTATTCTTACTAGCCTAGAAGCCAATGACGTGTTATTTATCGATGAGATACATCGTCTTTCGCCCATCGTAGAAGAATATCTCTATTCGGCAATGGAAGACTATCGGATAGATATCATGATAGATAAAGGTCCGTCGGCACGAAGCATTCAGATAGATTTGAATCCTTTTACATTGGTGGGTGCCACTACTCGTAGCGGATTGCTTACAGCGCCACTTAGAGCGCGATTCGGTATCAACTTGCATTTGGAGTATTACGACGATCCCATTCTGACGAAGATTGTGAAACGTTCGGCCAATATTCTCGATGTGCCTATTTCCGATCAGGCAGCACTCGAAATAGCATCTAGAAGTAGAGGAACCCCACGTATTGCCAATGCTTTGCTGCGCAGAGTGCGCGACTTTGCTCAGGTGAAAGGTTCTGGCTCTATCAATATGGATATTGCAACTTATGCCCTTGAGGCATTGAACATAGATAAATATGGACTTGACGAGATAGACAACAAACTGTTGTGTACAATTATCGACAAGTTCAAAGGAGGTCCTGTGGGACTTTCGACCATTGCAACTGCTCTTAGCGAAGACCCCGGAACGATAGAAGAAGTATATGAGCCATTTCTTATCAAAGAAGGCTTTCTGAAACGCACGCCCCGTGGCAGAGAAGTTACAGAATTGGCATACAAACATTTAGGCCGTAGCTTATATTCTTCGGATAAGCAAGCCACATTGTTCTGAATTTTATGGCAACGAATTTAAAATCTTTGGCAAAAGATACAGCAATCTACGGAATTAGTAGTATTGTAGGTAGGTTTCTCAACTATTTGCTGGTTCCGCTTTATACTATAGCGATAGCAGCATCTTCTGGAGGATATGGCGTTATCTCCAATATCTATGCTTATACTGCTCTTTTGCTGGTGATATTGACATTTGGTATGGAAACCACGTTTTTCCGTTATGCCAATAAGGCCGAAGAAAATCCGCAGAAAGTATATACTACTACGTTAATGGCGGTAGGTTTCATTGCTGTCCTGTTCATCATATTGGTATTGGGTTTCTTGCCCGAAATAGCCTCGGCAATGAATTATGCAGATCATCCCGAATACATTGGAACGATGGCGGTGTGTGTGGCTATTGATGCTTTCACTTGCATTCCTTTTGCTTACTTGAGATATAAGAAACGTCCGATGAAGTTTGCTTGCCTCAAGATAGTTAATATCGTTATGCTTATTGTATTCAATGTGGCATTCTATTGGGCATTTCCTGCTCTGTATGCTAAAAATCCTGATTTAATAGGCAAAATATATGATCCTTCGATAGGAGTAGGATATGTTTTCTATATCAATATGTTCTGCTCTATAGCAATGATACCGTTGTTGTCGAAAGAATTGTTCGGGTTCAAATATAAATTCGATTGGAGTCTGCTCAAACGAATGCTGACTTATAGTTGGCCTATCCTGGTACTGGGTATTGCCGGTATTCTCAATCAGACAGCCGATAAGATACTTTTCCGCTATGTCTACAAACAACCTGATGTTGATACACAACTCGGTATTTATGGTGCAGCAAGTAAGATAGCAATGATTATGGCGATGATAACACAAGCTTTTCGCTATGCTTACGAACCGTTTGTGTTTGGAAAGAGTCGCGATAAGGACAATCGGGATACATACGCCAAAGCCATGAAATACTTCGTTATCTTCACGTTGTTTGCCTTCTTGGCGGTGATGGCTTATATGGATATCTTGAAGCATATTATAGGTCACGACTATTGGGAGGGACTAAAAGTTGTACCGATTGTTATGGCTGCCGAGATTATGATGGGCATCTATTTCAATCTTTCTTTCTGGTACAAACTGATAGATAAGACTATCTGGGGTGCTTACTTCTCGGGAATCGGTTGTGTGGTACTAATCTGTATCAATATCTTCTTGGTGCCATACTTCGGATATATGGCTTGTGCATGGGCTGGATTTGCCGGATATGCCACAGCGATGCTGACATCCTATTTCGTTGGACAGAAGTATTATCCCATTAATTATCCATTGAAAAGCATTTTTTCGTATATCATATTGGCAGGAGTACTTTTTGCGGCAGGAGAGTTGGTACCTATCGGATCGGTAGTGCTACGCCTTCTGTTCAGAACAGTATTGCTTGCGATATTTGTAATATATATGCTTAAACACGATATTTCTCTGAGTGAGATACCTGTGGTCAATCGTTTCTTTAAAAAGTAATTGCCATGAAAGATTCTCGTCGTAACTATTTGACGTTTCGTGCCTTCTTGAAGGAATATTTCGATATGCAGAAAGAGAAGGAGAACCAAAGCGAAGTCATCGAATTTATTCGAAATGGAATAGAGTATAAGGGAGCCCGTTTGTGGATTCTTCTTATATCTATTGTGATAGCTTCTGTGGGGTTGAACGTTAATGCGATTTATGTGATTATCGGTGCGATGCTTATCTCACCGATGATGGGGCCATTGATGGGTATCGGACTATCGGTAGGAATGAGCGACTTCGGACTCATGAAACGTTCGCTCAAGAGTTATATCATGACGACGCTGTTCAGTCTTGTTACCGCAACCTTGTATTTTGTTATTTCACCGATTAGTGTTGTTCCTTCCGATTTTATCTTTCAGACTACGCCGACTTTCTATAATGTTGTGATAGCTTTTGCCGGTGGTTTGGCCGGATTCATTGCTTTGTCGACCACAAAGAAGGGTACTGTTTTGGTAGGTGTTGCTATTGTTACGGCTCTTATTCCTCCATTGTGTGCTGCTGGTTATGGACTCTCTTCTCACAACTTCATTGTGTTCTTGGGCGCTCTTTACCTCTATTTTATCGATTCACTCTTTATATGTGTCGCTACTTTCATTGGTACACGGTGGTTCAATTATCCCAAGAAAGAATATGTAAGTCCGAAGCAAGAAAGAAGAGTGCGTCGTTATATGTACCTCATGGCTTTTGTATCTCTTTGTCCTGTTGTTTATATGTCGATAGGTATTATCGATAATGCCATCTTCAATGCCCATGCCAATCGCTTTGTCAGTGAGCAATTCAATTATAAAGGTTCGAGTGTCGTTTACAACAAATGTTTGAACAATCCGGATGGAGAAAAGATTATTCAGGTGGTGTTGGCAGGAAAAGAACTTCAGCCTTCGACTATCGAACAAATAAGAACTAAGCTTCCGGAGTATAAATTGGATGGTGTAGAGCTCGAAGTTCTACAAGGAATTAAAGGAAATGACATCAATCCATCACATATTCATAGTATGATGATGTATCCCCGAGAAAAGTCCTTGACGAAATATGCGCCGCCAAGTAAGAATTCCGACTCACCCACCGAGCTGAACAAATTTATCGCAAACCAGAGCCTTAGTCAACAACTGACGTCGGAGGTAAAGGTGCTATTCCCGAATGTTTTAGCTCTTAATATTGGTAATTTGTATCAACAAGCAGATTCTTCAAAAGAGATAGATACACTTAAAATGGCCGTTGTGCAGTTCAGAAAGAAGGCTTCTGATAAAGAAAAGACAAAATTGAATACTTGGTTGAAGGTAAGAACGAAAGAAACCAAAGACTATAGTTTGATAGTGAAATAAGAACAGAACGAATATTGATGAAAAGATTAACGATTCTTTTATTGGGCATTATATTATTGTCGCCGTGTGTCCATGCCGATGAGGGTATGTGGCTTTTGTCCCAATTGAATAAAACGACATACAAGACGATGAAAGATATGGGTTTCCTCTTGCCCTACGATAAGTTATATAATGCCAAGACCCCGTCACTCAAAGATGCTATCGTCAGTTTCGGTGGATTCTGTTCGGGTGTTGTAGTCTCATCAGATGGACTCGTCTTTACTAATCATCATTGCGGACTGAGTTGTGTACAGCAACATTCTTCAGAAACACATAATTACTTGGATAACGGTTTTGTCGCTCATTCTTTTAAAGAAGAACTTCCCAATCCCGAACTTTACGTACGTTTCTTGCTTTATACGAAAGATGTAACTAAGAGAGTGCTGAAGGTCGTGAAACCTGATATGAACGAGCAGCAACGTAATATGGCAGTCGATTCTATGCGCCAGATTATTGTTTCTGGCGTATTAGGAAAAGATTCCACTCTTTCGGCAGAAGTAGATGCTTACTTTGACGGCAGTGAGTATTGCTTGTCTGTTTATCGCACTTTTACCGATGTCCGATTAGTATTTGCGCCTCCTTCATCGGTAGGTCAGTTTGGTTGGGATACTGATAATTGGATGTGGCCCCGTCATACAGGTGATTTTACCGTTTTTAGAATATATGCCGATAAGAATAACCGCCCTGCAGATTATTCACCAGATAATGTTCCCTATCATCCGCTGTACTTCGCGCCTGTTTCTTTGTCCGGTTATCAAGAAGGAGATTTCAGTATGACATTAGGGTACCCCGGTTCTACCGAGCGATATCTCTCCTCATACGGTGTTGACGAGATGAACAAATGTAATCGTCAGGCCATGATTGATGTTCGTGGCGTGAAGTTGGCTATTTGGAAACAAGCAATGGACTCCAACCCGCTGACAAAGATAGAATATGCGTCGAAATACAGTGAAAGTTCCAACTATTGGAAGAATAGTATCGGAATGAACAAGGCCGTGAAGCAACTCAAGATATTGGAAGATAGAAGAAAGATAGAATCAGCATTGCAGCATTGGATAGATAGCAGCGCAGACGAGAAAAAGGATATTCATCTATTGTCTGACATGAAAACTGCATACGATGAACGTTTTGCATCGAATAGGGCACAAGCTTATTTTGGTGAGACTTTCTTCAATGGCGTCGAACTGTTGCAGTTTGCCACGGATTTAATGAATTTCGACTTTAATGCGGGCGATAAAGAAGTGAAATCTGGTCTTGAGGCATTGGTCAAGAGCTATAAGAACTATGATATGGAGCTCGACAAGAAAGTTTGCAAGGCTTTGCTGAAAGAGTATCGTTGTAAGGTGGATACCGCCTTCCTTCCCGATTTTTATCGCACGATATCAAAACAATATGTTTCTGAAGATGCATTTGTCGATTCTCTATATGCCAAGTCGCAGTTGACTTCGTTAAAAGGACTGCAACGTTTCTTAGACAGAGACTCTACTTATCATATTATGAAAGATCCGGCAATAGTGTTGAGTACCGATTTGGTGGTGAAATACTTGGAACTCGGGTTCGGCAGTTATAAACAGACAAGTGTTATTTCTAGTGGAGAACGCGAACTCTCTGCTGCTCTTCGTCGTATGAACTACGAGCGTCACTATTACCCTGATGCCAATTCTACGATGCGTTTAAGCTATGGCTCGATAGGTAGCTATTACCCTCAAGATGGTGTCAAATACAATTATTTTACTACTGCTAAAGGAATATTAGAGAAAGTAAGAGCTCATAAAGGTGATCATGATTTTGCGATAAAACCGGAACTTCAGCAGATGTTGGAGAAGAAAGATTTCGGTAAATACGGCAATAATGACGGTACGATGAACGTTTGCTTCATCTCCAACAACGATATTACCGGAGGCAATTCAGGCAGTGCCATGTTCAATAAGAAGGGCGAACTGATGGGATTGGCTTTTGATGGAAATTGGGAGGCAATGAGTAGCGATTTGCGATATGAGCCCCAACTGCAACGTTGCATTGGCGTTGACATAAGATATGTATTGTTTTTAATCGATAAGTATGGCAAGGCAAGCAATATCATCAACGAATTGAATATTGTGAAGTGAATGTTTGCTCATAATTTATGATTGAAAAATATTGAAAGGGTTGGCTGTATGGAAAACATTTTATAGCTTTGCCCGATGTTGAAATTTGATTTTTAATGAATTCTTGAAATATTAGCAAATGAAAGATTACTTGCATCCATTTCTATATTACCTGGTATTTGTGTTTTGGTTTTGTGCTTCTCTACTGCCACTAAGGGTATTATATATCTTTTCCGATTTCCTCTTCTGCCTGGTTTATTATGTTGCTCGTTATCGTCGCAGAATAGTCAGAAAGAATCTATGCGACTCTTTTCCCGACAAAAGCTTGAAAGAGATTATTCACATAGAGAAAGGCTTCTACTCTTTCTTTTGTGATTATCTGGTCGAAACCATCAAACTCTTTTCAATTAGTAGGGAGCAGATGCAACGTCGCATGAAATTTGAAGGAGTAGACGAATTGCAAAATGAAATCGATAAAGGCCGCTCTTGCTCTGTATATCTAGGCCATTACTGCAACTGGGAATGGATTAGTTCGTTGCCCATGTATTTTGGCAAGGAAGTGATATTCGGACAAATCTATCATGCTCTCGAGAATAAATGGTTCGACAGGCTTTTCCTTTATATGAGAGGTCGTTTCGGGGCTAAATCCATAGAGAAGGAAGAATCATTCAAGTATATCATGTCTTGGCGTAAAAATGGCATTTCAACTATTGTGGGTTATATTGCCGATCAAGTACCCGGTTACAACAGCATGCATTACTTTACTCAGTTTATGAATCATGATACACCGGTCTTTTCGGGTGCCGAACGAATAGCTAGGGT
>DAIUBN010000100.1:0-11149 GCA_036846645.1 Bacteroidaceae bacterium
AAAAAAGGAGATACAGCCCCCGAGATCTACTACGTGGCTACCAAAGATAACCAAAAGGGACATATCTATCTTAAAGTAGTCAATGCCGTAAACAAGACTCAGAAGGTACAAATAGCTCTCGAAGGTATAGCAAAGCTCGCTTCAACAGCTACAAAGATAGAGTTGAAAGCTGCTCATCCAGAAGACACGAACACATTGGAGAATCCGACAAACATCGTTCCCGTCTCTTCGAAAGTCAAGGTCGGCAAGAACGCTAAATACACGCTCTCTCCCTACTCCATAACAATATTTCAGTTCGAGATAAAGTAACTTTTATGACGAGACTTGGAATAAAGTTCGTCGATTCATGAATACTTCTAAAAATACAAGCTTTATTTTAAAAAATAAAGCTTGTATTTTAATAAATAAAGCCTTGATTTATTAAAATATAAGCTTTGCGTTTAGAAGTTATCTTTATGTGAAGACTTTCTATTCAAGAAGCGAAGAAGTTCTCTCCTTGATGAAACACATTTTAGTGCAAGACTCCTTTTGTGCTTTCAACCTCAGCTAGATAGCAAGTATTCTCTTATTAGAGATTTTCTTCTCCCACTTCTTCCTCGGCTTGTTCAAATAATTCTGCCATTCGCTGTTGAAGCAGTTTCTTATAGGGAAGATGCAACTGATATTCAGCAACCATTGTTGGCGACATAGAACGGCTAAGAGCATATTCGACCACTTCATTGTCCTTGCTCTTACAAAGTAATACACCAATACTCGGATTTTCCTTGGACTTTTTAACATCTCTATCCAACGCTTCAAGATAGAAATTAAGTTTTCCCAGATATTCAGGTTGAAAAGTATCAGTTTTCAATTCGAATGCCACAAGACATTGCAATTCTCTATGGTAGAAGAGTAAATCGATACGAAAATCCTGATTGCCTACTTGTAACGGATACTCTTGATCAATAAAAATAAAATCCTTACCAAGTTCCAAGATAAATGTTTTCATCTTAGTTATAAGAGCGTGCCGCAGACTATTTTCTGGTTTAGCTTCTTTGCCCGTGATAAACTCTAGAACATATTGGTCTTTGAAAACATCTTCTGCCATAGGGAGTAATTCTCTCACCACTGGCGAGAGTTTTGTTTCACTAAGCATAGAACGTTCAAAAACACAGGCTTTAAACTGTCTCTCCAAGTCTCTACTCGATAAATGCTCCTTTATAGTCAATCGTATATAAAATTCACGTTCTTCGGCAGACTTCGCTTGAGAAAAAATGGTCACATTGTTGGTCCAACTAATTTCTCTCAGCAGTGCCGAGAGTTTTTCATTCTCGGCATAAACCTCATAGAATTGTTTCATTCTCCAAAGATTCTGAGCTGAGAAACCTTTTACTTTTGGCACGTTGATCGAGATATAGTTTGCTAATTCCGTAACAACACCTTTTCCCCATTCTGATGCTGCTACATGTTTCGATAAGTAGCATCCTATTCGCCAATACAAATCTACCATAGCTTTGTTGGCAACATGTAGCTAAGTTTATCATCTGCAACAAAGGTCGATATCTAACCCATTAACGAAGTGATATCTGTTCACTCCTTTAATTCATTCTGATATCTTCGGCAAATGTAGTTATTTCTTTTGTAAACTATCACCATTTAATTCAAAACGAGATGTCATACGACGAAATCTGTCCCCAATCCATATCCGCAGGAGAACCATATCCTATACTATATAAATTTTATATTCGAGCCTACGAGATATATCTCAAAGGAGGCCCTATCAAGGACATAAGTTAAAGACAATAATTACGAGAAGTCTTTATCAACCACATCCGACTTGTAGTTCTCGTTGGCATAGGCACTTGGTGTGACGCCATACAATTCTTTGAAGGCACGCGAGAAGACAGCCACATCGCTGAAGCCGGTCAAGGATGTCACTTCCGACACATTGTATTGCTTGCTGGCCAAGAGCGTAGCTGCCTGACGTAGCCTAACGTTACGGATAAAGTCGCGCGGACTTTGATTGGTCAGCTCTTTCAGTTTACGGTAAAGATGAACGCGACTAAGACCAACTTCTTTAGCTATCATTTCTACATTCATCTCAGGGTTGCTCAGATTGTGATTGACGACGTTCATAATGCGGTCGAGCAATTTGCTGTCGCTAGATTGAAGTTCATAAATAGGCATCTTCTCTACTTGCTCTTGCGAGCCGCTATATAGATTGCGCAGCATCTCACGACTATGTATCAGATTGTCAGCCGTCTTCATCAGAATATCAATATTGAACGGTTTGGTGATATAGGCATCTGCCCCAACATTGAGTCCTTCCATATTATCTTGTTCGAGCGTCTTGGCAGTGAGCAGAATAACAGGCAACGAATTGACGTTGACATTCTGTTTTATCTTGCGACAGAGCGTGATGCCGTCCATCTCGGGCATCATAATATCACTGATCACCAAGTCGGGAGCTTTCTTGAGAATGAGAGCCAGTGCTTCCTTGCCGTTGGCACATTCTTGCATATAGAAATAGGATGAGAGTTCGTCGCATATATATCTCCGTATCTCATCATCGTCTTCTACGATAAGAATTTTGTGCTTGCTCTTCGGCTTGGCATGAATATCTTCGGATGGCATCTTGACTACACTTTCGGGGGCAATGTTCTCATCTTCATCTTTTGCAACTTCGGGTTTAAGCGAGACATCGACTATCTCTTCGGGCTTCAGATGCTCTTTTCCATAAGGTATACGGATGATGAATCGGCAGCCGTTGTTGTCTTCGTTGTTGCAAGCCTTGATAGTGCCATGATGCAACAGCACCAGTGAGCGGGTGAGATGAAGTCCGATGCCCGACCCGATATTCGAATTGGTCTGTGCATTCTGAATCTGATAAAAACGTTCGAAGATGCGGTTCATCTCTTTCTCGTCAATCGTATTGCCGGTATTCGACACTACAATCTCAAAATAATGGTGTAGCGAGGAACTTTGCGTCTCATCTTCTCCTGTATGCAGACTGATATCTATCTGTCCACTTGTAGGAGTATACTTTACAGCATTGGACAGCAGATTGAAGATAATCTTATCGAAATTCTTCGGATCGACCCAAGCCATCATCTTCTCTTCCTCATGCTCGAAGTTCATCTGTATCTTCTTCGCTTTGACTTGGAAGTCGAAATAAGAACAGATGTCTTTGATGAAATCTACGATATCTATCTCGCTAAACCTCAACACCATTTGTCCCTTGTCCACCTTGCGGGTATCGAGCAATTGATTGATGAGCCTCAATATGCGCTCCGAGTTGCGATAAATCACCTGATAGTACTTCTGCCTCTCTTCTATCGATATCACCGAACTCGATGTGATCAGCTTTTGTAGCGGACTGATGATAAGCGACATAGGGGTACGTATTTCATGAGATATGTTGGTAAAGAATTGCAGTTTGGCCTCATTGATTTGTTCGGCATGCACATGCTCTAGTATCTCCAGACGCGTTTTCTTTCTGCGTTGCATCAGTGATCTGATGAAATACAAAATGGAGATAAAAATAAGAAAATATAATATCTTAGCCCAAGCACTGGCATACCAAGGAGGCGAAATAACAATAGTCAGCTCTTTCACATCCGAAGAGATGGAGTCTTGCTGCGACTTCACTTGAAACTTATAGGTACCGGGCGACAGGTTGCTGAAAGTTATCAACGATGTACCAGGTTGCAACATAATCCACTTGCCATCATTCAGTTTGTACATATATGCCACTCTGTCTCTATCATTGAAATCCATATTCGAAATCTCGATACTGAAAGAATTGTCCTGATAGGACAGATGAATCTTATCGGCATTGGTCACATCGGTATCAACAATCTCGTAAGATCCTGATTTCATACCTCGCTTCACCGCCTCATTATGAACATAGATGGCGGTGATACGTATATCTGTCCGTCTATTTCGGCTGCCTATCTCTTGAGGATTGAAATAAGTGATTCCATTGACTTCGCCGAATGTGATAATGCCGTTCGAATCGATAGATGAAGCATTCTTACTGAACTCATTGCCCTGCAAGCCATCGCCGGCATAGTAGTTGGTGAAAAGATTGCTTTTCTGATTGAATCTCGATATACCATTATTGGTACTGATCCAAAGATTGCCGATGCGATCGCCCACAACAGAACATATCACATCGCCCGGCAAACCGTTTTTAGCAGTATAACGAACCACATGTTTCTTTGAAGGAATGTAGCAAAGCAGTCCATCGGCTGTAGCTATCCATAGTTGTGCAGATCTGTCTTCGTAGAGTGCATTGATAGTGCTATGAGCCACGCAAGCAGATGCATTCATATCGTAATTCATCGTTCGCAAATCAATACAGTTCAATCCATTACAGGTGCCCACATATAGCTTGTTGCCGTCGTTCGAAACGAACAACGAACTGACCCACATATTAGAAAGCACATTTCCTCTTTTGTGTTTGTCGGCACCAGTGTTCCAGCAAGTTATCCGATGAGTATTGAGATTCATGCAATAAAGTCCGTTGCCCATGGTGCCTATCCAAAGATTCTTATTTTTATCTTCAGCGAAGCAACGTACAAAAGAAATGGGATGAGAAGACTCGTTGAGCACCTGAGAATGATAATCGCAAGAGCCGTTTGCAGTATTGAGCTTGCACATACCATTCAAGAAAGAGCCCAACCAGATGGCGTGATTCGAATCTTCGAAAATAGCCATGATGACCGATGGCACAGACGACAGATTCTTTTTGTAAACGAAATGAGCAATCCGCTTGCCACTGCTATTGATGCCATACAAGCCATCGTTATCTGTGCCCACCCACAAAGTGCCGTTATGATCTTTATGAATAGACATCACAGCGTTGGAACCAATCATATTTTTCGCCACGGATTTGTAGCCTATATAGTTGAATTTGTTCGTATTGACTGGCAAAAACAACACGCCCTTCTGATACAAACCGAGCCAAAAATTGCCTTGACGGTCTTTAATCATGGAATGGATTTTGGCCTTTCCGAAATCGAAAGTTGTAGGATTGATACCACTGTCGGTAATGCGCCCAGTCACAGTATCATATATCTTCAGTCCCTCGTTGTCTGTTCCTACATAAATTTCATGATTATTGGCAACAGATAAAGCAGAAATAGCGATATCCGACTGAGACGAGGTGATAGCAGAAACGAAGCAGCTGCTATTGGGACGAAACACATACAATCCCTCATTCAGAATACCTAGATAGACATTGCCTCTCGCATCTTCGCAGATATCATTATAGATAACATCTTTTGTCATCTTGTTGATAGCAAACACATTGTACCGATTGTTCTTGTTCAGGCGAATTACACCTTGATTGCTGGTCACAATCCATAAATTGCCCGCTTTGTCCTCATGCAGAAAAGAAATGGTATTATCAAGTTTGATGAAAGAGTAATTCTTATGAACTGCCGATACCCTATTGTCTTTGTAATGAACAGAATAAAGTCCCATTCCGGATGTTCCGACCAATACTTCCCCACTCTTTCGCTCTATCAAACTATTGACTCCTATCTCACCACTTGCTTTTGGAACAAGCGGAATAGTTACAAAACGGTCGTAAGCTCTATCATACACCTGCAATCCCGATGGTGTACCGATATATAAATGTCCTTTGCTATCTTCGAAGAGTGTACGAACAAAGTTATTGTTCAACGAATATCGATCATTGGGATGATGCTTGTATGTACTGAACTTAACTCCATCGTATTTGTTCAGTCCATCTTCGGTAGCAATCCATATCTCCCCGTTTCTTGTTTGATACACTTTATTGATCATGCTACTCGACAGATTGTTCTCCACTGTGAAAAGTTTTCCAGAGTCTGCTAGTGCCGATATCGAAAGGCATAAGAAAATAAAGAATATGTAAGCTCTGTATCTCATGGTGTTGTTTGTGTTTTCTAAAGTTTAGAGACAAAGATATAATTTAGATTTGATTGACAAAAACATTATCGTCAAAAAGCTTTATTTTATCGACCATGACATACGGATATAATCATTATCCCTATCGGGAAGCGGCGAAGAGATGTTGGATGTCAAATTTTCTTCATTATAATAAGTCAGATAGCGATTGCTAGCCAGCGACATCAATACCAGGTCTCCACCTTCCAGTTCCATCCATTGAAAAGTTTCGGATGTCTCGGGCTTATCTTTCTTGACAAGACTCACACTGTCATTCTGACCATGATTGACAGAGATGTATTGTCCATCGGCAGTTTTCAATGCCACACGTCCCAACGGCAGCTGCTCTACATACCAATCTTTATAGCCCGATACCTCGACAACCTTATTCAACTTGCGACTTATCAACTGAATAGTTTTGCCGTAAGGAATGTCGCGACGCAATCCACGAGGGTATTTCTCGTTGGTTTTGAAATTGTCAAAGTCTACATATCCACCGCTCTGTCCTAATCTATTGTAAGCAAACAGACTGTATCGTGGGCCTTGGAATGTGTACAGCTGAAAATGAAGCGGCAGCATGTTGCCAAAGTCTTTGAACATCTTGCCGTCCAAACTATATGCAAACGTAGCACAACCTTTATCTACATCGGTATGAACCTTCAGCCAAACTGTTTTGGCAGAGTTTTTCAACATCATAGAATCTACAGCCGAGGTCGATGGATAACTCATCTGATTGCACATCTTCAAACATTTAGTCTTTTGGCCTTGCTCTATTCCTACCCAGGCATAAGGATAGATGAGCACACCGAAACCCGCTACATCTCCTGCTTTCATAGACTTGATATCCAGTTGTACCGTAGCATCCGACTCCAATCCCACAACATGTTGTGTCAGCGTATTGCGGGCATTCCAGAAACTCGGTGCAGGCAAAGTATGCAGACGAAGTTTACCTTTACATTCGGTGAGCGACCAAGCATTATCAACAGGCAGATGATTCCACTCCCACTGTAAAGCCAGCTTCGGACTACCGAAATCATCGTCGCGTGCTACAAGAGGTCGAATAGGTTGGACTGGCAGATTAGGTTTCACCCAAACCTTCGGCGTATGAGCCAGGTTATACTTCAATCCGAAGTAAGGGATATCATCCACCCAAGTGATAGGTGAAAGATTGGTATTGCGGCCCAAAGAAGTATGATCTTGCATCGAATAGCCCCACCATTCACCGTCGGGTGTATCGATGATACCTCCTTGATGCAAGGTCACATAGTCATTCGGATTTTTCGGCCAAAAGCTGAAAGGCTTTCCAGAACGAGGGTCGGTGCGCAAACCAGGCAAAGCACAAACGCCCATATCATCAACATCAGATATCTTTTCAATGCGATAAGGGCCATAAATATTCGTTGCAACACCTGCCAACATCGGGGTATTGGCGCCAGGCACAGCCCAGATAATATAATATTTGCCACGAATCTTATAGACATGAGAGCCCTCTCCCCCTTCGTGAGTAATCGTCTTCTGAGTTCCAGGCAATATATCTGTGAGTTCATCATTGAGCTGAGCCATCTGTACATCTTTATATCCCCAGCAGACATAAGCTTTATCATCGTCATCGAAGAACACCGACAAATCGTGAAAGCCTTTCTTCATCTCTTTATGCTCCCAAGTGCCATAAGGATCGGTAGAGGTAAATATCTGAGTAGCATGATTGTTGACATTGGCAAAAATATAATACCTCCCCTTATGATAAACGAAAGACGGTGCCCATATCCCCTTGCCATAAGCATCCGAGCCGAAGGCTGTCTTCTGAAAAGAATATTCTGCACCAGGATTGAAACGGTCGAAAGCATAATTGATGAGTTTCCAATTGACCAAATCTTTAGAATGCATGATAGGCAAGCCCGGCATGAGATGCATACTCGAGCACACCAGATAATAATCGCTACCGACACGAATCATACACGGATCGGGCGTATCTTCGAAAAACAAAGGATTGGTATACGTTCCATCACCATTATCAGAACACCAACTTTTATGAGCCGTAGTCTGTGCAAATGTTGACAGCGAGGCTAACAGCACTGCCAATACAACATATCTTTTCATGAATATTATTATATTATAGTAAGTATTCGAATTGTGGAAGCGAAGATAGTATATCCTGTTCTATTAATACTGCAATCGCGTTTCAAATTCTTTGCATGAGGTTACAGAATCAAGCTGATAGTATACCTACAAGTTTTTCTTTGACGATATTCAGTTCATTATTGGATACACAAAATACTGCAGAACGGCTATCTACATTTGTGTCATCAAACAAAAGGATGCTCAAGTATCTTTATGGTATGTGTATCCTTTTGGTCCCCATAGAACTTTCTAAGGACTTCGCCAAATATATCATGAGGTGATATATAATCAAATAGGGTCATACAAGACTTTAATTTCATAGCAGCAAGTGATAAAAATGTTCTATTACCGCGGTCTTCATCAGTGGGGTAAAATCAACGAATACTTGACTGATACCTGTCTTAGTGCTCAGGATAATTTCAAAGAAATGATGACGTATATCAAGATAAAACAAACGCATATTTCAGAATAACACACATTTCTATAACCAAAAAAAATAGCGCACAACTCTTTTGAGTTGCGCGCCATCTTAATATCGCTTGTCGTCTTTATATGGAAACTACTTCACTTCTTCAAAGTCGGCATCTTGAACGTTTTCGCCGTTCTTCTGATCAGAGCCACCTTGTGGACCTGCTTGCTGACCAGCGTTCATGTCAGGACCAGCTTGTTGCTGTTGAGCACCGGCTCCCGGCTGTGCACCACCTTGCTGATACATGGCGGCACTTGCTGCCTGGAAGGCTGTGTTTACTTCTGCCATTGCAGCATCGATAGCTGACAAATCTTCCGATTTACGAGCGTCTTTCAGTTTCTGCAAAGCTGCTTCGATAGGAGCTTTCTTGTCGGCAGGCAATTTGTCACCCAGTTCTTTCAACTGATTTTCGGTCTGGAAGATCATGTTGTCAGCACCGTTGATCTTGTCTACTCTTTCGCGCTCTTTCTTATCAGCCTCAGCATTTGCTTCAGCCTCTGCCTTCATTCTGTCTACCTCTTCTTTGCTCAAACCGCTAGAAGCTTCGATACGAATATTTTGCTCTTTACCTGTTGCCTTATCCTTAGCAGATACACTCAAGATACCGTTGGCATCGATATCGAAAGAAACTTCGATTTGAGGAATACCACGACGTGCAGGAGCAATACCTGTCAGGTTGAACTGACCGATTGACTTGTTCTGAGCGGCCATAGGACGCTCACCTTGCAATACATGAATGGTTACTTCGGTCTGGTTATCGGCAGCAGTAGAGAAAGTCTCGCTCTTCTTGGTCGGTATAGTTGTGTTGGCGTCAATCAACTTTGTCATCACACCACCCAGTGTTTCGATACCGAGTGACAATGGAGTGACATCGAGTAATACAACGTCTTTGATATCGTTGGAGAGCACTGCACCTTGAACGGCTGCACCTACAGCAACTACCTCATCAGGATTGACACCCTTAGAAGGCACTTTGCCGAAGAAGTCTTGTACAAGTTGCTGAACAGCAGGTATACGAGAAGAACCACCTACCAAGATGACTTCGTTGATATCTGATGTTGACAATTTGGCATCGGCCATTGCTTTCTTACATGGTTCGAGACAAGCCTGAATCAAACCGTGAGCCAAAGATTCGAATTTGGCACGTGTCAAAGTCTTAACCAAGTGTTTTGGAACACCACCTACCGGCATGATATACGGCAAGTTGATTTCTGTGCTCATAGAAGAAGACAACTCTATTTTTGCTTTCTCGGCAGCCTCTTTCAGACGTTGCAATGCCATCGGGTCTTTAGACAGATCAGCACCTTCGTCGTTTTTGAACTCATCTACAAGCCAGTTGATGATTACCTGGTCGAAGTCATCACCACCGAGGTGAGTATCACCATTGGTAGAAAGCACTTCGAACACACCGTCACCAAATTCAAGGATAGAGATATCGAATGTACCACCACCGAGGTCGAATACAGCGATTTTCATTTCCTTGTTAGACTTATCGATACCGTAAGCCAATGCAGCAGCAGTTGGTTCGTTGACAATACGTTTAACGTTCAAACCGGCAATTGTACCAGCCTCTTTGGTTGCCTGACGCTGAGAGTCGGAGAAGTAAGCAGGTACTGTGATGACAGCATCTTTAACTTCTGTACCCAGATAATCTTCGGCAGTTTTCTTCATTTTCTGAAGTACCATAGCCGAAATTTCTTGAGGAGTATAGAGTTTGCCATCGATATCTACACGAGGCATGTTGTTTTCGTTGACCACTTTGAACGGCACACGAGCAACTTCTTTCTGTACCTGGTCCCAATTTTCACCCATGAAACGTTTGATTGAATAAACTGTTTTCTGAGGGTTAGTGATAGCCTGACGTTTAGCAGGATCACCTACTTTGCGTTCGCCACCATCCACAAATGCAACTACAGAAGGTGTAGTACGTTTGCCTTCGCTATTTGCAATTACTATCGGCTCGTTGCCTTCGTAAACTGCTACGCAGGAATTTGTTGTTCCTAAGTCAATACCAATAATTTTTCCCATGATCGTTATTTTTTTGTTTGTTATTTTTCAAATTCTTTATTTCGCCGCTGTTCCACTCGCTTGTTGCCTTGCTCGCTTCACTGCGACACAAGGATAAAAACAAACGGTGTGCCAAAAGAAATAATTCTAAGAAATATTTTATTGCAAAGCATATTTTCTTCGACAGGGCAAAGGTAGTAACTTCTGCAGAGCAAATATGAATAACGATGAATACCAATGAATACCGATGAATTAAATTAAAGATTCTGGAATATCAGCACAAAATCAACATTCCAAAGGGTAAAGATTGAAGAAGCGAAGTCCGGCGATATTTAAAGAAAAGACTGATGAGACTTGATGAGAGAGCTGATGAGACTTGGAGTGACGACCGTCGAGACTTGGAGTGATGGCTGCCGAGACTTGGTGTGATGACTGCCGAGACTTGGTGTGATGACTGATGAGACTTGGTGCATCGACTGGTGAAACAAGTCATCTCGCAGATTAAAATTTTGCTTTGCCACTTCCATTCTGGCAGAACAAAAATTTTCTGCTTTTACTTCTATCCTCTACTGTTTTTAAAGACAGTAGAGGATAGAAGATATAATATATTATTTATAAATATTATTTTTTACATCTATT
>DAIUBN010000101.1:0-10993 GCA_036846645.1 Bacteroidaceae bacterium
TTTCTTCAGAGGCATCTACCCAGTCGAGAACCTGTTCTTGTTCTTCTCGGGTTGCTTCACCACTGAAATATCTGTTTAAGGTTTCTTTTTCCATCATTAATTATTTAGGGCTTACATTATAATAACTAACGAGATGGAAACAACCCTAGCGAGAAAATGAATTATTTTTGATTTTTCTATAGAATCAGCGAAAACAAATAATCTTTGAGGGCTACCCTCATTACTTTAAGCACTTTGGTGATATGAAATTCTACCGTTTTAATAGATAGTCCCAACTCTTCGGCGATATCTTTGTTAGAAAGATGATCGAAGCGGCTCATCGTGAAGATTCTTCTGCTTTGTTCGGGAAGCGATTCGAGAGTTTCGGCAACGACGTGTTCTATCTCCTTGCTGAATATCTTGTCGGGTGAGCATTCTTGAAGAGTAGAGATACGCAAATCTAGCTCGCGTTGATAGAAATCACTGATTTCTTGTCTTACTTCATTTTTCAACTTCTCGTGATTGAGATAAGTCAAACATTTGCGACGTAATATAGTGAGTAGCAAAGCGGGTAAGTTAGAGTCACTTTGCCAATGGTCTCTACTTTCCCAAAGAGCGATAGATGCATCCATGAAAAGGTCTTCCGAGGCACTTCTGTCTCGGGTATAAGTAAAGGCGAAAGTGATGAACTGTTCTCGTCTTTGCTCAAATAATTCCGAAAATTCTTTCAGAAATGGTTTATCGTGCATCTAAGGTTATAAGATTTTTTGTAATACTCTCTCTCGGCAAAAGAACACATTATTTTGTAACTAAGCAAATAATTGACTTACTTTTTGTTCGTTTCGCAAGGAATGCGGAACCAGAAAGTAGAACCTTTTCCTAGTTCAGAATCAACTCCAATAGAGCCATGAGCCTGCTCTACTATACCTTTGCAGATAGATAAACCCAATCCTGTGCCGCTAACGAACGAATTGACTTTCTCGAAACGTTCGAATATCCTTTGCTGGTCTTTCTTATCAATTCCAATACCTGTATCGGTAATAGAAACGTAAAATCCGTCTTTTTCTTCGTGGTAGTTGATTTTGATACTGCCTTCGGAAGTGAATTTGTTGGCATTGACAAGAAGAGTTGTTACTAATTCCGTGAGTCGACGTGGATCCCAAGTGATGTTGAAATGCTCTTGTGATTCGCAAGTCAGTGCTATCTTCTTGTGGATTGTTAGATGCATTGAATCAATAATACTCTGAATGAAATCATTGATATCGAATGTTGTCAATACAAAATCTATATCGCCCGATTCTATCTTTGATAAAGTCAGCACATCATCTACAATCTGTAGCAACATCTTGTTGTTGTGTTCTATTATCTGTTTGAACTTGTTGCGCTCTTCGTCAGGCATCTCGTCGCTAATCATGCTCGAGAATCCTACTACGGCATTGAGCGGAGTGCGAATTTCATGACTCATATTAGCAAGGAATGCATTCTTCATCTTGTTGGCCGATTCGGCCTTGTCTCGCAGTTCAATCATCTCGTCCATGGCATGACGCCATTCGTTGTTGATACGGAACAAACAGAGATAGCCCGATATGCGGTGGTATTTATCATATTCGCAAGCCACGACATTAATGGCATACCAATCATAGTTGTCGCAGCCTGTCATCCTATAACGATATTCGGTCTGATATCTATCTTTACGGTGCTCTCGGAGTATAGTAATTAGTTCTTTGGCGCGTTCGATGTCATCGGGATATACCGAAACTAGAAATTCACTCATCGGAATCATCCTTTCAGTAAGTTCGCCACTGTTGTCAAGATGATAGAGCGTATCATTCGCTACATTATATCTAATGAACATGATGCCATTTGCCGATGTGATAAACGAAACATTCTGCCGGAAGTGTTCGAGCTTGTCTTCTACTTCATGCCATTTAGTATTCCTTCGGCATATACCTATATAATTAATGACTTGTCCATCTCCGCTATATTCGAAAGGAAATATATCATTGTATTGCCAAGAATAGCTATGGCTGCCAGGCAGTCTGTAACGATATTCGCAAGTATAAGGATTATCGTCTCTACTATCCATAAAGTCAATCAGTTGATGGGCAATAGGCAAATCATCGGGATGAATGCGAGACCAGTATTCTTTGATTCCAAATTTTCGATTCGGTTTAGTATTTGATGGATTCCAGCGAATGAGAACTCTTTTCAATACATCATATTGCATGATGACGATGTCGTTGGCCATTGTAATAAACTCAAATTTCTTCTGAAATTCCTTTAATTCTTTAGTAAACTTAGCTTTCTTGAGGTATGAAACGAAGAAAAATGTTAGAAGAATAATAAATAACGAAAGAATCAGAATATTGAGAAGCAGATAATATTGTTCACCAATAAATTTATGAACTCCTTGTAAGTGGGCATAAATCTCTATAAATAAGATAAAAAGTAGCAACAAAATACTTATTGCATATAAAATATGTAATCCATATTGTCGTGTTCTATCTCTTGTCATAATGCAGAGTAATGATATCGTGTTTCTTATTCTGGTAAATTTTCTATCAAAGATAAGTATTTATTTTTTAGTACAAACAACAATCATCTTATTTTTTAGTAATCCATTGGTGAATTGTGAATAATGGGTATTTTATAATTATTTTAGTCATTCTTCATCTGAATTTTTTTTGAAATGGATGCATAAATACAATTTATTTTCTTAGCTTTGTGTCTTATGGAAGATGTTAGACGTGCATGTCTCATTACTTTTGTCGTATTGTTGGCTACTATACCGCTAAGGGCTCAACACAATGTTTATAAGATTAATGATGCTTTATATGCTTATTATACAAAGACATACAATAATCTAAGCTCCCCTTATGGTTATAGGATGGCAGATACTCTTTTTGTCAAGTCACGCCAGAAACATGATTTAAAAGCTCAGTGCATCGCTCTCTTTCTGAAAGTGCGATATTATTATCTAAAAGCGGATTACATTGGAGTTAAGAAAGAATTCGAACGTGTTACTCCTTTTTTTCTTAATACACCTTATCATCAGTACCGTTTTGCGGTATGGTCATATCTAGTGACAGCTTATATTAATCAGAAAAAGTATCAAGAAGCTCTGTTGGAACTTTCAAAATTCCAAGATGAAGCACGCTCTAAGAAAAATACATTTGGTATCATCTGGGGATTCACGATGCAAGGTGATATTCATTATGGCCAGCAGATGTACCGTTTAGCTCTATCTCAATATTTCAAGGCTGTTCATTATGGCGAGGCGCATTATAATCTAAATATGAGTGAACTATATGCCAAGATGGGCAGATGTTACTTTCATTTGCGCTATTGGCGGGCAGGAGAAGCTGTTCTTGAAAAGTCAATAGCTACAGGCATTAATGAATGTGCCTTGTTGCAGCCATATCTGAGTTTGCTGGCGATTTATTGCTGTGAGGATACACCGAATAAAACAAAAATTGATGCGATTTATAAGAAAATAGAGAATTTGAGAGAACAATGTTCGATGATGGGGTATAGTAAGTCTTATTATGACGAATGTATGTACTATTACTATAAGTATTATCGAATGGATGAGAAGATAGCATCGCAATATCTTCATCGCAATACTTTTATATTAGATTCTCTTACTTATTATCATAAGGCTGCCCAAATGGCTGCTGCTAAGAAGATGCATAAAGAGGCTTCTACCAATTATTTTAAATATTGCAATTACTTCTATAGTAATAATTTGAAGGCAGAACAGACGCAAATGACCTGGTTAGTACCTCAATTGGAATATGAAAAGGTAGAGCATGATAAAACACTATTGCTTCAAAGCATGAACAAAATGCGGTTGCAGCAAGTTCTTGATAATGAGATGCTAGTTGCACTGAATAACGAACGCGATGAAGCATTGTTGGAAAGAAATCAGAAACAACATAGTATCTTGCAAAGTCGTTTGGCTAAGCAGAAACTGCTGTGGAGCGAACGTAATAAGCGAATGTCGCTTATGAAGCAGGAATTAGAGCAAAAGCGTAGTAATGACGAGCTGATGAGTCAACGTGAAGTGTGGCGAATTGTTTTTATTTGCTGTATACTTGCTGCGTCACTTGTTTTACTATTAATCTATATTATGCTCAGCCGTGCTACCCGTAGGCGGTTGAAAGAAGAAAAGGATAAGGCTGAGAAATCGGAACAACTCAAGAGTCTCTTCTTTCAGAATATGAATCATGAGATAAGAAGTCCGCTCAATGCGATATTGGGATTCAATGAGGTGCTCAATAGTGATATGTCCGAATCATTATCGCCAGAACAGAAGTCAGAGTTTATCAATATGATTTCTACTAACAGTGATCTGTTACTTACGTTGGTGAATGATGTGCTAGATTTATCAAACTTCGAAGGTGGAACCTATCGTCTGACATTCGTCGATGTCGATATCCGGCATCTTTGTCATACTACTTTAGAAAGTATTAGAGGGCGGGAAGCTAAAGGTGTACAGCTGCTGTTGAAGACGGATCCCGAAGGAACTTATCTCTTACATACCGATGCGCAGCGACTGCAACAGGTGCTCACTAATTTCTTGACCAATGCATGCAAATATACCGAACATGGCAGTATTACTTTGGCCTATGAGGTATTGCAAGATATGGTGCGTTTTGCAGTGATTGATACTGGTTGTGGAGTAAAGGAAGGAGATGCCGAGAAAGTATTCGAACGTTTCCAAATGCTCGATAAGGCAAAGCGAGGTACTGGATTGGGCTTGCATATCTGCCGTCTGATATCTAATCTGCTCCATGGACGTGTTTATTTGGACACTTCCTATAAAGGTGGTGCAAAGTTCGTCTTCGAGCACCCACTGAAATCAGCTCTGATGCTTATTATCGGTTTGTTTTGCTCATTCTCTTCTGTAAAAGCTTCTAATTATCCTGGTCCTGATGATTTGAAGAGTTACAGCTTGCGTGTGGAACGGGAGATGAATTTCCGTCTTCGTTACAATATGGCTGATACCCTATTCTTGATGGCACAGAAACAAAAGAATCTTAATGTTCAATGTCTGGCTCTTTATCAGAAGGTGATAGGTGCTCGCTTTATTGATACTAATACTTTAGTGAATAGTTTCAATTGTTGTAGAGATTTCTGTCTCAAGTCTCATAGTCAAGCCAATTATAAATATATATTTCTTTCATGGCAATATCTTCTTGGTGGCTATATGGCAGTTGGCAAAAATAAAGAGTGCATAGCCGAACTCCATAAATATCAGAAAATGATGACAACTCTCAATGATAGTTTTGGTATTTCGTATTATTTCTTTTTAGCCGGTTTATTCTACGAATATCAACATCAATATGCATCGGCAGTGCCATTCTTGCTTCGGGGAGTTAGTTATGGGAAAGGAGATCTTTATTCTCTGTATGTTTTGCTGGGGTATTCATATGCTAATTTGGAGCGTTATGATGAAGCATTGAAATACCAAAAGAAAGCCTTGCAAGTAGCTGGTGATGATGAATCCCGGAAGATTGAAATCTTATGTAACTTGGAGATTACCTATTGTGATATGAATAATAAGACAGAAGCCACAAATATCATCCATCAGCTCGAGCAGATCATTGGAAAGGATCTTAAGCGTTCTGCTTCCCACGACTTGAATCTAGCCTATTACTACTATTATAATTTTATAGTTAAGGATAAGGCGAAGGCATTAGAAAAATTAAAGCTTGCCGATGATGGAAGAAGTTCCCAGATTATGGCAGAATACTATTATTCTATTGGGGATTATGAGAAAGCTGAACCTTATTGGGAAAAATATTCCAAGGACTTTGCGAATGAATCTATGTATGACCTTACTTCGATGGTAGATCTTTATATCAGTCGTTACGATTATCAACGTTCTCTCAAGGAAAAAGAAAAGATGACGTTGACCAATATCAAAATGAAACTGCAACGTGCCAATAGCGATAAGCAGTTATTGCTATTGCAACGGCAAAAGAATACTTGGCTATTACAGCGCGAAATAATTAATACGCAACAAAAGAAGGCTCAACTTGATTTTCAGAATTTGCGTTTGCAGCAGCAACATAGTGCTATGCTCAAGCAGCGCCAACTTAATGCTGGCGCGCACAAACAGTTGGAACTTAAAAGACAACGTTCTTTATGGATTGCATTGACTACATTGTTTATCCTGGCTTTTTGTGTAGCTCTTGGCCTATTTTTCGGAATTCGTGCTCGTCGTAAAGAAAGGCAACTTCGTGCCGAAGCATTGGCTGCCGAGGAAGCAGAACGAGCAAAGAACAGCTTCTTCCTAAATGTTGAGAATGAAATACGTCACCCTTTGGATACAATAGTCCAAGCGAATCTTCGCTTAAATGGTGGAAGTACAGACAATTTATCGTCAGAAGAGAGAGCCAAACTATTGACCGAACTCCGTACCGACAGTAAGTTCCTGACTGAAATGGTGAACAACGTACTCGATATTTCCAAGATGGAAAGTGGTACATATCGTCTTGAACTCGATACTATCAATGTCTCAGATATGTGTTCCACCTTGATAGAAGAGTTTAAATCTAAAACAGCATCTGGAGTGGAATTGCGTTACGAACCGCAGAAAGATGAGAATGGCAAAGAAATGAACATCGAACTTTGTACCGATGTAGCACGTTTGCGCTTCTCACTCCAATATTATCTTGATAATGCTTGTAAGAATACCCTGGATGGTATTGTTACTCTTGCCTACGAAATGTTACCCGATAAGATTAGATTCTCTGTGACAGATACAGGAAAGGATATTTCTGAAGATAATGTCGAAGATATTTCTTATCTAGGACGTCAAAAAGACGATGGTACTCGTTTTGATATAAATTCTCATCTGGTGCATCTCATTGCCGAACTTCTTAAAGGCAAAGCTTATATCGATACCTCTTGTAAGAGTGGAGCTCGCTTTGTGTTTGAGCAATCGTTGGAATTCGAACAAAAGAGCAATACTTGAATTGCTAATTATTAAACAATTGAATGATTCGTTCTCTCTTTCAAAAAGTGGATAAATATATTGTAATCCTTATTGTGAGTTAAGATAAAATTGATAATTTTGTAAGGCATGAAAGCAAAATTATTTTATTATCTGCTTATCATTATATCTTGCTTGAATACTGGTAGTGTTCTTGCTCAGCACAATGAGTTTAAGATTAATGATGCATTATATCGCTATATGATAAAAGTGCAGAATAATCTGAAGAATAAAGGTGTGGGCTTATGTATGATAGATACTTTTTATGCCAAAGCCTCAGAAATCAAAGATGTCAAGGCACAATGCCTTGCTCTCTATTTCAAGGTCAAATACTATTCTTTTAACGATGATATTGAAGGAGAAAAACGGGAGTTCGATCGTGTTGCTCCTCTCATTCTTCGCACTCCTTATCTTCAATATTATTTTGGGGCATGGACCAATTATATTATTGACAATATGAATAGGGGGAAACATGATATCGTATTGTCAGAATTGAGCAAATATCAAGAAAGAGCATTTGAATTGAAAAATGATTATGGTGTGATGAATAGCTATATGCTACTTGGCGATTACTATATGAATACCTCTCATTTCAGCTTGGCTCTTCCTCAATTTAAGAAAGCACTCGAGTATGCACAGAGTAAGCATGTAGGCGATATATCTAGTTTGTATTCTAATATATCTCAATGTTTGATGTGGCTTAGACGGTGGGATGAGGCAGAAAAAGCCTGCTTCCAAGGACTTTCTTTGGTCTCAGATGAGATGAAAGTGATACAGCCATATACTTTATTATTATCTATATATTGTCGTTCTGAGCATCAAGATTCAGTAAAGATTAATAAAACATACGATAAGCTGCAACAACTCCTTTCACGTCACCCTTTGCTTGGCAAGAATGTTGCCTTTTATTCGAGTAGTATGTTCGATTATTTCCAATATTATCGTCATGATGAGAAACGGGCCGATTATTATCTAAAAAAAGATGCATTTCGTTTTGATGAACTAACCCAATATCTATATGAAGCAAATAAAGCCGAGAAGGTGAAAGATTATCGCAGTTCGTCTGATTATTATCAGCGTTATGGCGATCGTATTGCCCAGTCGCGCTTGGAGAATGAAAGCTTCCTTCTCTCTTCATTTGTTCCGCACATGGAATATCAGAAAGTCGAGAATGAGAAAAATGCACAATTACGTCATAAGGCTCAAATGGAACTTCAAGAGGCTGTTGACAATGAGTTGTTGCTAGATTTAAGCGAAGAACGTGATAGAGCGAAGATATTGCAGCGCTTTAAAGAACAAGATTTGTTAAAGAGTCAGTTAGAGTTAAGAAAACTTACTTGGCAGCATCGTGATAAATTGCTTCAACAGGAGAGAATCAAGTCCGAACAGCGTAAAAAACTTGTAGAGTCTAATAAAGATAAAGACTACTGGCGTATGTTATTCTTCTCGTTGTTGATTATGGCATTACTCATTCTGATGGGCATCTATGCCATCAACCAATACGTTGTTCGTCGAAAGTTGAAGCGAGAGAAGGCTAAAGCCGAAAATTCAGAGCAGATTAAGAGCTTGTTCTTCCAGAATATGAATCATGAGATAAGAAATCCACTCAATGCCATCATCGGATTTAATGAATTGCTCAATAGTAAAGCGGCAAAAACTATTAGCGATAAAGAAAAGACTGACTTTATTGCTATGATAGAGTCGAATAGCAATTTGCTGCTGAAACTGGTGAACGATGTGCTCGACTTGTCCAACTTTGAAGCTGGAACATACAAACTCTCTTTTGCTGAAACCGATATTCATCAACTTTGTCATGTCACTCTCGAAAGTGTTCGAGGTCGACAGAATGAGAATGTTCAGTTATTGCTTAAAACTTCTCCCGATCATCCTTATATGTTGTATACCGATGCTCAGAGACTACAACAGGTACTTATCAACTTTTTGACCAATGCTTGCAAATATACTGATACTGGAACAATAACTTTGTCTTACGAAGCATTGCCCGACAAGGTGCGTTTTGCTGTGACAGATACCGGTAGAGGAGTGAAGGAGGAAGATGCCGAGAAGGTCTTCGATCGTTTTCAAATGCTCGATAAGGCCAAGAGAGGTACGGGATTGGGGTTACATATCTGTCGTATCATTTCTAAATTGCTTCATGGCCGCGTTTATGTTGATACCAACTATAAGGAAGGCGCCAGATTTGTATTCGATCACCCTATAAAAGGCCTTTTCACATTACTCATTGCTTTGTGCTGTTCTTTCATCCCGATGAAGGCTCAAAACAATCCGTTGCATATCCAAAACAACCTTTACCATTATTATCTGAAGTTGGATAAGTATCTCAATATTCCTGTCGGCGGAGCATTGGCCGACACGATGTTTGTGATGGCTCAGAAGAGTGGAGATGTCGAGGCACAATGTCTGGCTTTGGCAGCCAAGACTAAGCACTACCGCTATGGACATAATGACGCAGCATTGCTCAATGCCTTTGCCCAATGCCGAGACTTTGCCATTAGCCATAAACGTTATAAATATGTTTTTAAGGCCTGGACTCATGTTATCAAATACTACTTATCACAGAATCGCTTCAAAGAGGCGATGCAACAGTTGCAGCAATATCAGAATGTGATGCGCAAACTCAACGATCCATATGGTATATCGATGTACTTTTATGAGGTTGGCAATTTCTTCACACTACAACAGCAGAATGCGACAGCTCTTTCTTACTATCTCAAAGCCATGAACTATTGGACAGATGAACGTTGCAGTATCTATACGTTGATAGCCCAGTCTTACTATTCGTTGAAAGATTATCGGAAAGGCATACTCTATGCCAAAAAAGCACTTGGAACAGCTACAACACAGGTGATGAAATTCAACCCTATGGTGATACTGCTGAAATGCTATTGTCATGGTGGAGATGCTGCCAATGCCACCAATGTGATGGAAGAATTGAAGGAATTGCAACACGAGAATGTGAATCGAGTTAGTTTTTCGCGTTTCTACGAAGCCTTGTATTGCTATTATCACTATATCAAGAAAGATAATGATAATGCGATGGAGGCTTTGCTGGCAGCAGGTAATGAATACAATCCGGAGTATTTCGGCTCTTATTATTACTATTTGAAGAAATATGAAGCGTCCAGCAAATATTATAAGGAGTATGCCGACTTGTCGACAAAATGGCTTCGCACTGATTGGAACAATCTGTTTGATTCTTATATCAGTAAGTTTGATTACGACCAGGCCAATAGAGAACGTAATCGCCTGCAATTAGCCAACATACAACTGCAACTTCAATCTTCCCATCGCCGTAAAGAACTTCTTTTAGCTCAACGAGAGAAGAGTATCTTGGAGTTGCAACATGCCAATTTGGTGACCCGGCAGAAGAAAAGCGCTCTGGATGTGCAGAATATGATGCTTGCTCAGCAGCAAACTGATATTAACAAACAACGTATTGTGAATGCCGGAATAGAAACACAACGTGAGATAAACGAACAACGTGATGATTGGCGGATGGTAGCTATTAGTTTTGCTTTGCTGTTTGTGATTGCTTCTTTCATCTTTCTTTTCTTCTATTTACATCGCAAGATGCAGCGCCTTCGTGGAGAAACGATTAAGGCCGAGGCTACAGAACGTGCTAAGAACCGCTTTTACCAACGGGTGAGCGAAAGAATCCAGTCGCCACTGAGTACCATTGTGAATCTTAACAAGCAACTGAATAGCAATGAAACTTTCGCATTGACCGAAATGGAACGGTTGGAAATGATGCGACAGCTTTCTCTAAGCAGTAAGTCTTTGAATATCATTGTCAACAACGTACTCGATATTTCGAAATTGGAGAGTGGCACATACAAGATGCAGATTTCGGAAGTAAATGTGGATGAATTGTGCCACCTGGTGATGAGAAATGTATCCGAAGAACTGCCAAGTAATGTCAAACTCTTGTTTGATCCTCGAAGGGCAGAAAACAACCATTCGTCTGCATTATTGATCAACACCGACCAGTCTCGC
>DAIUBN010000102.1:0-10981 GCA_036846645.1 Bacteroidaceae bacterium
TTCTGTATCTTGAGTTGTTTTAATGCAAAAATAAAAAATATTTTATATTTATTTCTATTTTTTAGGTATTTTATTACTTTAATTATTTCTTTAATCTATTTGTGTAGATAAAAATGGCGTTTCTTTAGATAAAGAGAGAGCAAGCCCACCAGGTTTGCCCTCTCTTAAAAAAATATAATCAGTTTACTTTATATTACCAACCTTAATTAAGTACTCTGCTATCTGAACTGCATTTAGTGCTGCACCTTTTCTAATCTGGTCGCCGCTAAGCCAAAGAGTCAATCCGTTTTCATCAGCAAGATCTTTACGAACACGGCCTACATAGACATCATCTTTTCCGGCAGTATCCAAAGGCATCGGATAGACAAGGTTTGCAGGATCGTCTTGAAGAGTGACGCCAGAAGCAGCAGCGAGTGCTTTTTGTGCTTCTTCAACGCTGATAGGACGTTCGGTCTCAATCCAAACACTTTCTGAATGACTACGAAGTGAAGATACTCTGACACACATAGCCGAACATTTTACGTCGCTGTGCATTATCTTTCTTGTTTCGTTGAACATCTTCATCTCTTCTTTGGTATATCCATTATCGGTGAACATATCAATCTGAGGAATTACATTGTAAGCCAACTGGTGAGGAAATTTCTTCACTGTAACAGGCTTGCCTTCTATAATTTCTTTATATTGTTCTTGCAATTCATTCATTGCAGCAGCTCCGGCACCACTGGCACTCTGGTAACTTGCAATATGAATGCGTTTGATATGGCTTAACTTCTCTAGCGGTTCCAGAACGACAACCATCATAATAGTTGTACAATTCGGATTGGCGATAATTCCACGAGGACGATTCAATGCATCTTCTGCATTCACTTCCGGTACTACCAAAGGAACATCGTTCTCCATTCGGAAAGCACTTGAATTATCGATCATCACTGTGCCGAATTTTGTTATATCGGCAGCATAATCTTTCGAAGTACCACCACCTGCAGAAACAAAAGCGACGTCAATTCCTTTAAAATCGTCGTTATGTTGCAGAAGTTTTACTTCTACCTGTTTACCTCGGAAGGTGTATTTTCGTCCGGCACTACGTTCCGAACCGAAAAGGACTAATTCGTCCACAGGGAAATTTCTCTCATCTAGAACGCGTAGAAACTCTTGTCCTACAGCGCCACTTGCGCCAACAATTGCGACTTTCATCTTTTCTTATTTGTTAAGTTTAAATATATAATCGGTGCAAAATTACAAGAATTATATGAATAGCATTATTTTTTTTCGTTATTTTGCAAGAAAATAGAGTGAATAGATTTAATATGATGCTTTCTGCTTTCAATATTCAGCTCCCTATAAGCGACCCGACATGGATTTTCTTCCTTGTCTTAGCTATTATATTATTCGCTCCGATGCTTTTCGACAAACTTCGGATTCCTTCTATTATTGGTCTGATTATTGCCGGTATTGTCGTTGGAGAGCATGGATTGAATTTGTTGGTCTACGACAGCAGTTTCAAACTATTTGGTAAAGTAGGCATCTATTATATCATGTTTCTTGCCGGACTGGAAATGAATATGAGCGATTTTAAAAAGAATCGTTATAAGATTATCTTTTATGGATTTCTCACCTTTATTATTCCAATGTCTTTGGGTATCCTTACCAATATGACGGTACTGCAATATGCTTTTCTGACTTCCGTGCTGATAGCCTGCATGTATGCTTCTCATACTTTGGTCACTTATCCTATTGTTATCCGTTATGGTTTGTCACGCCACAGTTCGGTAGGTATCACTGTTGGAGCTACCGCTATTACCGACACGCTGACTTTGTTGGTTCTAGCTATCGTCGGGGGAATGTTCAAGGGCGAAACTGGCTCGATGTTTTGGATATGGCTTGTTGTTAAGATTGTTGTTTTATTCTTTCTTATCATCTTTTTCTTTCCGCGCATAGCTCGGTGGTTCTTTAAAAAATATGAAGACAATGTGGCACAGTTCATTTTTGTCTTGGCAATGGTTTTCTTGGGGGCTGCATTGATGGAGTTTGTTGGTATGGAAGGTATTCTTGGCGCTTTCCTCACCGGTCTGGTGCTGAACCGTTACATCCCCCATGTTTCTCCGCTCATGAATAATCTGGAGTTTGTAGGCAATGCCCTATTTATTCCTTATTTCTTGATAGGCGTAGGAATGCTTATTAATGTACAGATTATTATCAACAGCCCGACTTCAATAATGGTGGCAGCTGTCATGATTGCAGTAGCACTTATCAGCAAATGGCTCGGCGCTTTTATTTTTCAGAAGACATACGGTATACAGTCTGTAGAGAGGATGCTGATATATGGTTTGAGTAGTTCGAGAGCTGCCGCAACATTGGCAGTAGTTATGGTAGGATACAATATTATATTACCCGACGGTCAACGTCTGCTCAATGATGATATTTTGAATGGAACTATTATGCTTATCTTGGTATCTTGTATCTTTAGTTCCTTTACTACCGAACATGCTGCTCGAAAGTTAGCTTTGTCTGATACCAAGGTAGACGAAGACCATCATCCCGACCGTGGCCCTTGTATTGTATCATATTCCAATCCAGATAATGTTGATTCTCTTACCCAAATGGCAATTATCATGCACGATAAACTGACTCAAGGCTTATTGCTCGGTCTTAACGTCGTGGTAGATTCCGAACATGCCGCTCGTGATAAGGTGTCAGGAAGACGTTGTCTGGCCCAGGCCGAAAAGGTAGCGACGAGTGCCAATGTGTCTCTAACTCCTATAGAGAGGGTCAGTACCAATATTATTACTGGTATTGTTCATACGATGAAAGAGTATGATGCCTCCGAACTGATACTCGGACTTCATCGAAAAGTGAATATAGCCGATTCGTTTTTTGGGAATATTGGCGATACCTTATTAAAAGGTACTCATCGTCAGATTATGATAGTGAAATGTCTGATTCCACCCAATACTTTCCGCCGTATTGTAGTAGCAGTGCCACCAAAGGCAGAGTATGAAGTGGGCTTTTATAAATGGGTGAGACATCTTTGTCGAATGGCTGGCGAATTGGGATGCCGACTTCATTTCCATGCCCAACAGCATACACTACGATATCTTGAAGGTTTTGTAGCAGCCAAGTATGACAGTGTTCATGCCGAATATTCAGCGCTTAATAATTGGGATGATTTGTTGATGTTGACAAGCGAAGTCAATTACGACCATCTCTTGGTCATTATCAGTGCCCGCCATGGCTTTATATCTTATGATTCATCGTTTGAAAATCTGCCTCATCAGATAGCGAAATATTTTAGTAACAATAGTTTGATGATGATTTATCCTGAACAAAATGGTGACCCGCTATAGACTCCTCCTTCTTTGTTCCTTGCACCAAAGCATGCCGAACCGTTGAGGAATGTCAATAGACATCTTTATGACAGGCTCGCCAAATGGATAAGTAATCAATTAAGGAAAGTGTGAATAATGGAAGATACAACTCATAATAATGCCTCTTATAGCGAATGGACCAGTCGTACAGCTCTGCTGTTGGGAGAAGAGAAAATGAAACGTCTGGCCGAGTCGAATGTCCTGATAGTCGGACTTGGCGGGGTGGGTGCCTATGCTGCCGAGATGATCTGTAGGGCAGGAGTTGGTAGTATGACCATTATTGATGCCGATACTGTTCAGCCTAGCAATATCAACAGGCAGCTGCCTGCATTGCAGTCTACTATAGGAAAAGGAAAGGCCGAACTCGTAGCCGAACGGCTGATGAATATCAATCCTGAATTGAAACTGACTACTATGCCTATCTTTTTGAGAGATGAGGCCATTACGGATCTTCTCGACAACAATCATTTTGATTTTGTAGTCGACGCCATCGATACATTGAGTCCTAAGTGCTACTTGATTTATCATACTTTGATGCGTCACATCAAGATTGTTTCGAGTATGGGAGCTGGTGCCAAGAGCGATATCACTCAGATTCGGTTTGCCGATATCAGCGATACTTATCATTGCGGATTGAGCAGGGCCGTGAGGAAGCGCTTGCAGAAATTAGGTGTGAAGCGCCGTTTGCCTGTTGTGTTCTGTACCGAACAGGCCGACCCAAATGCTGTAATATTCACCGAAGATGAGCAGAACAAACGTTCTACTTGCGGAACAGTGAGCTATATGCCGGCAGCATTCGGTTGCTTCTTGGCAGAATATGTGATAAAACATTTATAATAACTTAGATATATGATAGAATTACAAGGTATCACTAAGAGTTTTGGTTCCTTACAAGTATTGAAAGGAATAGACTTACGGATTGACGAAGGAGAAATTGTTAGTATCGTCGGCCCTAGTGGTGCGGGCAAAACAACACTACTTCAGATCATGGGTACACTCGATCGCCCCGATTCTGGAACAGTTCTCTTCGACGGTGTCAATGTAAACAAGTACAAAGAGAAGGCTTTGTCTGCTTTTCGCAACAAGCACATCGGATTTGTCTTCCAATTTCATCAGCTGCTACCAGAGTTTACGGCTGTAGAGAATGTCCTTATTCCAGCCTATATTGCTGGTAAATCTCGTAGAGAGGCGAAAAAAGAGGCTTTGGAGATATTGAAGTTTATGGGACTCGAAGATCGTGCTTCTCATAAGCCGAATGAACTTTCGGGTGGTGAAAAACAGCGTGTGGCTGTTGCCCGGGCATTAATCAATCATCCCAATATTATTCTTGCCGACGAACCTTCCGGTAGTTTGGACTCTCATAATAAGGAAGAGCTGCACCAGTTGTTCTTTGATTTGCGTAAGCAATTCGGGCAGACTTTCGTCATTGTTACTCACGACGAGAAACTTGCCGAAATCACCGACCGTACACTCCACATGGTAGACGGACTGATAGTCAATCATAGCTATAACAAGTTTAATAGCACTTTGAAGGCAGAACCGTCTCAAGAAGATACCGATACTGCTGCCGAAACTGTTGGTGGAGCACCTGCAGATGAACCGAAAGAAGAAAACAATCATCCTGTTTCGACCGACGATGCTCAGTCGAATGTGATATAATGTCTCATCCTTTCGAAATCGGCTGAAGTAAATTCTTCTAGAAGCGACAATTGTTGTAGACTCTTTATCGAACCATGCTTTCGTCGGAACTCAACAATGGCTTTGGCCTGATAGAAATCGATATAAGGATGTGCATTTAGACGATTTAATCCGGCTTTGTTTACATTTAATTTTTGTATCAGAGCCGGATTGATTGTAAACCATTTGGCCAATTTAGAACTAATCAGGCGAATGTCTTCCAATTGTTCTATAGCGTGATAACCACCAAGTCGGTTACGGTAGTTCACAATCATTCTGGCAATATTGCTTCCTATGCCCGGTATCTTTTTTAGTTCGGTGGTATCAACAGTATTGATTTCTAACTTCACTGCTGCCGTGAACTTTATAGGATACAAAGCTTTTTTGGTTGTATCTCTCACCGCCATCATCTTCACTACCGTATCTCGCTTTGCCTGCTGTATATTAATATAAGGTAGGAGCAGAGCAAATCGTTCTTCGCTCATTCCATAAATCTTCTTGAAATCTTCGGGTTTGCGAAACTTCCCACCTTTGGCTCGATATTTCAGTATGTTGTGCGCCATCCATCGAGGCAATCCGAGCCTTAATAAACTGATGGAATCTACCGTATTCGGGTCGAATGGCGAAAGCACCACCTCTCTTTCGAATTGCGGGTGGTAATATTTATAGTATTCCTTTCTATTTAGTATTTCTATGGATTGAATGAAGTCCTTGTACTCCTTATTGAATGTTTTATTATTATTGATTTCTTCCTCTTTCGATTGATGACTGAAGAAAGAAAGGCCGAGACAGACGACGACAATAATAATAATAAGGATAATAATACCCTGTCGTTCTGCTTTGGTGTAGTAGAAAAAGTCTTTTATCATAGTATAAGATGGCTTTTTAAAGCTGCAAAGGTAGTCCATTTAATATATACTCTCCAACAAACTAGACCTAAAAATTTGTTTTTCTTGCCGATAGTGCCTACATTTGCAAAATATCATACCATTAATCAGCATTATGAAAAAAGAAGAAATTATTACTCCTGCGCTGATCGAGAAAAATATGAACTATCTTCGTTTGTTAGCTCATGTTTTTCCTACTGTTGCAGCAGCAAGTACAGAGATTATCAATCTGGAGGCTATTCTGAATCTTCCGAAGGGTACCGAGCACTTTTTAGCAGATATTCATGGTGAATATGAAGCTTTCCGCCATATCCTGAAGAATGCTTCGGGCAATATCAAAAGAAAAGTAAAAGAGCTTTATGCCAATAGTCTTCGCGAATCAGAGATCCGAGACCTTTGCACCTTAATATATTATCCCGAGCAGAAGTTGGAACTCGTTAAGGCTTCCGAAACCGATTTGGACAATTGGTATACTGTTACCATTCATCAGTTGGTAGGGGTCTGCCGAAGTGTATCTTCTAAATATACCCGTTCCAAAGTTCGTAAGGCATTGCCCAAAGATTTTGCTTATATCATCGAAGAGTTGCTCCACGAGAGTGCCGACGACCATAACAAACAGGCTTATGTCAATGTCATTACCGAGACTATTATCTCTACCGAAAGGGCCGACGACTTCATTACTGATATGTGCAAACTGATTCAGCAATTGGCTATCGACCAGCTCCATCTACTTGGCGATGTTTACGACAGAGGTCCTGGAGCACATATCATTATGGATATTCTTCGCAAATATCATAGCTTCGATATTCAGTGGGGCAATCACGATATCCTTTGGATGGGAGCTGCTGCCGGCAACGATTGCTGTATCTGCAACGTGCTTCGTATCTCTCTCCGATATGGCAATATGGAAACTTTGCAAGATGGATATGGCATCAACTTGCTGCCATTGGCCACTTTGGCTATGGATGTTTATGCCGATGACCCTTGTACCGAGTTCATGCCTAAATTGGATAAGGAGAACCCCGGATTCAATCAGAAAGAGATCATCCAACTGGGCAAGATGCATAAGGCTATCAGTATTATCCAGTTCAAATTGGAAGGTGCCATTATCGACCGTCACCCCGAATGGAATATGAGCGATAGAAAATTGCTTCATTCTATAGATAAGGAAAAAGGCGTGGTTGTTATCGATGGCAAGGAGTATAAGATGAAGGATACAAATTTTCCGACGCTCGATCCCGAACATCCATATAAGCTGACTTCCGAAGAGGCAGAGGTGGTCAATAATCTGCATCACTCTTTTGTGCTTCGCGATAGGCTGAAGAAACATATCCGTTGCATGTTGAGCCACGGCTGTATCTATAATATATACAATTCCAATTTGTTATTCCATGCTTCTGTTCCCCTCAATGCCGATGGCACATTGAAAGATGTGTTGGTGGGCAAGAAGAGATATGCTGGCAAGGAACTGCTCACCGAAATTGGTCTGACCATCCGACAGGCTTTCAACTCCGATACCGAACCGAAAGAGCGTAAGTTTGCAATCGATTTCTTCTGGTATCTTTGGTGTGGTCCCGATTCTCCTTTGTTCGATAAATCTAAGATGGCTACCTTCGAACGCTACTTCTTGCAAGATAAAACCACATGGAAAGAAGAAAACGGATATTACTACAAACTTCGTGACGACGAGAAGGTGTGCGATTATATTCTCGATTCGTTCGGCGTAGAAGGCAAGGCTCGTCATATTATTAATGGCCATGTCCCTGTTCATGCTTCGAGTGGCGAACTGCCAGTCAAGGCCAACGGTAAATTGCTGGTTATTGATGGTGGCTTCTCAAAGGCCTATCACAACACCACCGGTATTGCAGGGTATACATTGGTTTATCATAGTCGCGGTTTCGAACTTGTTCAGCACGAACCTTTCTCATCTGCCGAAGAGTCTATCAGAACCGGCTCAGATATCAAAGGGTCCACGCAAATTGTCGAGCTGAGTCAGCATCGCATGTTGGTCAACGATACCGATAAAGGTAAAGAGTTGCGTCAGCAGATCAATGAGATTCGCCAGTTGCTTTATGCCTATCGTCACGGCTTTATCAAAGAGAAATCTAAATAAAGAAGAATAAGATTCTTGTCCCCTGGGAGTAGAATAGAAATTTATTTTACTCCTAGGACTTTCATCCACTGTTATCTTCAGCCTTTCTTGCTATGTATTAGCTGGTTATGCTCATAGTACGCCGACTATGGTATAGGGCAAAGTAGCATAATTTGCATTGCATCAATGCTTTAGGACTTTGTACAATTTTTTGCTTCAAATACTAATGTGCTGACAATCATTGATTAACACACGTTCAAGTCATACCATCTTAGGTCCACCTTTGAGCTATAGCGCTGATAATCAGCAAAGATATGCTGAAGATAAGAGCAAGTGAAAGTCGCTGGAGTAGGTCTCATCACCCGACGAGACTTCAATCGTCAGCCTACACACCAAGTCTTGCCGGCCTTCGATTCATGTATCGTCGGCTCTCACTTCAAGTCTAGTAGCCTTGCGAGACTTGAAGAATCAGCTGGTGTTTCATATTGACGTTTCTGAAAAATGATAAGGACGTCTTTGGCAAAACTTCTGTATCTTTCTGGAGAAATGTGCTGACGTTTCTAGTGAAACGTGCAGACAAAATTAGCGTCGTGATAGTGATTAAAAAAAGGTGCACTTAGATTCTTCGTCTAAATACACCTTTTAAAATTTCTCGGAGGAACTTAGTCCTTCATATTATTTCTTAGCTTTCTTTTCTTTTTTATCGAATTTCTCCCAATACTTCTGACCTTTAATTTTCAGTTGTTGGGTGAAAGCTTCTGCTTCTGCAGCTGTTGCAGCTTCTTCTTCTGGAGTAGCAAATGCATGTTTGAAGCCTTTCTGTTCATTCCAATGACCACGAGTGAAATCGGGTACTGCAACAGGAGCATTACCATGATCCATTGACAACGAACCGAGTTCTGCAAGCGAACACCATTCTGCCAAATCATAAACATCCATATCGAGTGGCAAACCATTTTGCAGACAGTATACCAAACGGCTATCCATGATAAAGTCCATACCACCATGACCACCTACTTGCTTGGCAATAGTTTCGTATTTTGTTACCAAAGGACTCGTGTATTTTTCTACCAATGCTTTGGCTTCAGCTTCTGGCAAGAAACTGTGAGCTGAGATGTTGTCAGCTTTAGGAGCTACACCCGAGTTGCTGAGTTGGTCTTTGCCCAATGCATAACCTTCGATAGGATATTTGTTAGCGAAACCTTTGGTGCCGGTCAGCTGATAAAGTCTATTATAAGGTTGTGGTTCTAATACGTCGTGCTGAATTTCTAAGACCTTACCGTTTTCGGTACGAATCAAAGTTGTGGTGTGGTCGCCGTTACGGAAATCAGTGCAAGGAGCACCAGTGTTTTTTTCTACTTTGGCAGGACCGTTGACAGCTTTGGTATCCATTGCAACAAGAGTTCTGAAACGATCGCCACGGTGAATATTCATTACTTGGGCAATCGGGCCTAAGCCATGGGTAGCATATACATCGCCACGGAAGTTTTTGTTGTATTCAAGCCGCCATCCCAATTTGTCGTTGGCATCTTTCTTCCAATAAGCATCCCAGAATTCATCCAAATTGTGGATATAAGCTCCTTGAGCGCGAAGGACCTCGCCGAATACGCCATGTTGTGCCATATTCAACGAATTGAGTTCGAAGAAGTCATAACAGCAATTCTCCAACATCATGCAATGAAGGCGGGTTTGCTCCGAAAGGTTGATGAGCGACCAAATTTCTGTCAGGTTCATGGCAGACGGTACTTCGATTGCTACATTCTTACCATTCTCCATAGCACATTTGGCAACTAAATAATGATGATGCCAATCGGTAGCGATATAAACCAAGTCGATATCTTTACGTTTGCAAAGTTCTTTGTAGCCATCTTCACCATAATAAATATCGGCAGCAGGCATACTGGCTTTTCTCAGAATCTTTTGGCAAGCTTCGGCACGGTTTTGTTCATGATCACAGAGTGCCATAATTTGGATACCATTAATATGTGTCCAACGTTCTACGGCACCGGGGCCTCTCATACCTAGTCCGACAAAAGCTACGCGGACTGTTTTCATCTTAGGAGTGGTGAGGTTTAATACATCTTTTTGTCCATCAGGACGGTTAGGGACCTCAGTAACTATAGTGCCGTTGTCTATTTTGTACGGCCAATTGAACTGAGCGTTAGCTTTTTGTGCCGGGAGCAGGAATGCGGCCATGCACAAGCTTAGGATAAGGGATTTAACAAGTTTCATATAAATATATATTTAATAATAGTGATGTCTTTTATGTCAGACCTAATATCTCAATGAGTTGACAAACTTACTAAATTTTTTTTTGATAGGACGCTTTTTGCACTATTAAATTGGGAAAGAAAGATTATAATGCATTTTATTTAATATTTATTAGAAGAAAATTGGTACATTGTTTTATTTTTTTATAACTTTGCGATAGATATCGTTTAGCAACATAAGCAACTTTGTGCGATAAAATTATATATAGTAACCATAGCGTGTATTCACTATTATCACTCTCGATTTACAATGGAAGAAAAGCATGACCTTATATTATTTAATCAGTTGTTTTCTGAATATCGAGACCGTTTTGTCCGTTTCGCTTACTCATATACCTCTGATTATATGGCAGCAGAAGATATTGTAATGGAGGCAATGATGTACTATTGGACAAATCGCACTAAACTGAATACCACTAATCCTCCGGCTTATCTATTAACTTCGATAAAGAACAGGGCACTAAATTATCTGCGTGACCAGCAATTGCATCTTTCTACAATCGATACGTTGAAAGATATCTCGGAATGGAAACTGAATACGCAAATATCTTCGCTTGAAGCATGCAACCCCACCGAACTCTTTTCTCAAGAAATCCTTGATAAGATGAATGAAGCTATTGCTCAGATGTCTAAAACTACCAAACGAGTATTTGTAATGCGGCGTTTCGAGGATAAGACATACAAAGAAAT
>DAIUBN010000103.1:0-10941 GCA_036846645.1 Bacteroidaceae bacterium
ATTCGCTTTGAATAATCAATTCTTTCTTTTCCGCACTTTCTACTCTTCCTACTATCTGAGCTTCGATATTGAAACTCTTACTGATAGCAATCACTTTATCGGCCAATGCCGGTGGAAGTATCACTTCTAGGCGGTGTCCCATATTGAATACCTTGTACATCTCGGCGTAATCAGTACCACTTTGTTGCTGAATCGTCTTGAAGAGAGGAGGAACTGGAAACATATTGTCTTTAACGACGCGGATATGGTCGCCAACAAAATTCATAATCTTTGTCTGGGCACCACCCGAACAGTGAATCATACCGTGGATGTCGCTACGCATTTCGTCAAGAAGCCTTTTCACTACCGGAGCGTATGTCCGAGTAGGAGAGAGCACCAGCTTGCCGGCATCGAGAGGAGAATCTTCTACTTTGTCAGTCAGTTTCAACCCTCCACTATAGACTAGTTCGTCGGGTACTGCTGCATCAAAGCTTTCCGGATATTTTTGTGCCAGATATTTGCTGAATACATCATGGCGGGCAGAAGTGAGTCCATTGCTACCCATACCGCCGTTATATTCTTTTTCGTAAGTGGCTTGACCATAAGAGGCCAATCCTACTATGACATCACCTGGTTTGATATTGCCATTATCAATCACATCACTACGTTTCATTCGGCAGGTCACAGTACTGTCCACAATGATGGTTCTTACCAAATCTCCTACGTCGGCGGTCTCACCACCGGTAGCATAAACTCCTACACCCATTTCTCTAAGTTCGGCAAGCAATTCGTCTGTACCATTGATAATAGCCGATATCACTTCGCCCGGGATAAGCAGTTTGTTGCGCCCTATAGTCGAAGAGACCAGAATATTATCGACAGCACCGACACAAAGCAGGTCGTCGATGTTCATTATGAGTGCATCTTGTGCTATTCCTTTCCATACAGAGAGGTCGCCTGTCTCTTTCCAATAAAGATAAGCTAGAGAAGATTTAGTACCGGCACCATCGGCATGCATGATATTGCAATAGGCTGGATCGCCGCCGAGTATGTCGGGGATGATTTTACAGAAGGCATGAGGGAAAACTCCCTTGTCGATATTCTTTATGGCGTTGTGAACATCTTCTTTTGAAGCACTGACGCCACGCATCATATATCGTTGACTGTTGTCCATTTTGAATAATGAATTATTTGATGATTGATTGAGTTATGTAATTAGAACTGGACTTTCGGAGCATTCTCTGTACCTGCGGCTGCTTCGAAATAAGATTTCTTTTGGAAACCGAACATCCCTGCAAAAATACTGCGAGGGAAACGACGGATAGATACATTATATTCTTTGGCTGCATCGTTGAAATCTTTGCGAGCTACATTGATACGGTTCTCTGTTCCTTCTAGTTGCGATTGAAGTTCAAGGAAGTTCTGATTGGCTTTTAAGTCGGGATAATTCTCGGTGATAGCAAGCAGTTTGCCAAGAGCAGATGTTACATCTCCTTGTGCTTTCTGATACTGCTGTAATTTCTCGGGAGTTAGATTCTCTGCATCTACCTTTATTTGAGTTGCCGAACTGCGGGCAGCAATAACTGCTTCCAGAGTGGTCCGCTCATGAGTGGCATATCCTTTTACTGTATTTACCAAGTTTGGTATGAGGTCGGCACGACGCTGGTATTGTGTTTCTACATTTGCCCATTGGTTATTGACATTTTCTTCGGACGATACTAGTCCGTTGTATACCACAGTTACCCAAATCGCTAAGATGGCTATTACGCCAATGATAATGATTAATGTTTTGTTCTTTTTCATACTATATACATTGTTTTTATTATTATTCTATTATTAATTAGAAGCTTGAACTTGAACCACCGCCGCCGAAGCTTCCTCCTCCGAAACTTCCGCCGCTGAATCCGCCACCACCGCCGCTGCTGAATCCTCCGCCGCCAATGAACGGACCGCCGAAGCCACCACCGCGATAATTTTCATCGTAGCCTTTCTTCTGGCGTTTTATCTCTCTGCCGCAATTGCTGCATCGATAGGTCACTTCTTCAGTCTTCACTCCATGAATTCGACTGATGACGTGCGAGTTGACTCTCATCAGCTTGTGCTTGCCACAATTCGGGCAGCGTTTTGCTGTATAATTCTTGATGTAAACGAAGACTGCTATTCCGAAGAATATGAATAGGAAGAGGAAAACGGCAAACATGGCATCGCTGTCATCATCGCCCGTCCCGAAATCGGCTGTGTCGCTTATCGACCCATCTAATCTTCCGCAGATGGCTTTGACACCTTGCACCAATCCCGTATTCCAATCATTATTTTTGAAAGACGGTACCATAGCTGTCATCTGAATACGTTTGCAAATAGCATCGGTAAGGTCACCCTCTAGTCCGTAGCCGGTAGCAAAAGCTATCTTACGTTGGTCAATGACAAGAAGAAGAACCAAACCGTTGTCTTTATTCTTTTTCCCGACTCCCCAGCGCCTACCTAGCGTATAGGCAAAGTCGATAGGTGTTTCGTCACCAATAGAAGGAAGTACTACAACTGCTGTTTGTATTCCTGTTTTCAACTCTAACTGATAGAGCATAGAGTTAATGCTATCTGTAGCCTGTTGCTGAAGAACCTTTTGTGGATCGGAAACATAAAAGGTCTTATTGCTATGGCGTACATTAGGAACATCATCTATGGTATAGACTTTGTCTTGTGCCAACAATGAGATTGGTAGCATTAAGCAGAATACGATGTAGCAGATATATCTTCTCATATTATCGGATGTATTTGTTTACAAACTTAATTACTCGTTCCATATATTCTTTTTGATTCTTTCTGAAAGAAGCGGCATGAGATGCTCCAGGTACCAGCCATAGCTCTTTAGGTTGAGGCTTTGCTTCATAAAGAGGATAGACCATACTTGTTGGAACATATTTGTCGACATCTCCATGAATGAACAACATCGGCAACTTGCATTTCGCTACTTGTTTCAATGCTGATGCTTCGCCGAAACTCCAGCCAAAGCGAATTTTGCTTATTGCACTGGCTCCATATAATAAGGGGAAGCTGGGCAATCCGAATTGACCTTTCAATTCATAACTGAACTCATCCCAAGCGCTGGTATATCCGCAGTCGTCAACAAAGCATCTGATAAAAGGTGGAAGATTTTCGCCCGATACCATCATAGTGGTGGCACCACCCATTGATATGCCGTGAATGACCATCTGTGTATTGTTCCCAAATATAGAATTGGCTACTTTCGACCACTGTATTATATCTAGACGGTCTTTCCAGCCCATGGTGACTTCTTTGCCTTCGCTTTTGCCATGAGATTGCAAATCGGGTAGCAGTACATTATAGCCTAACTGATGACTATAAATATAGGACACAGGTAGCATACTGGCAGCACAATCGCAGTAACCATGAATAAGTATGGCTGTCTTTCCGGTAGGTTTGGCAGCTCTTATGTAATACCCATTAAGATGCAGCCCTTGCGGATTGACTATTACTGTATCGTGAATGGCTTTGGCATTATTCAAACTATCAGTCCATGGTTTCATGAACGAATAGCTTGTGTCGTTTCTAAGGATGACTTCTTTGTAATTGGATTTATCTTTTGGAAGAAGAGCATAATTGATTAAATACAAACTACCACCAATGGTATAAACACAGAAAATGATAAGCAATGAAATAATTGCCCATATTATAATTCTTTTTGTTTTGTTCTTCTTCATATCCTATACCTTATTATATATAGCACATTTATTTTTTATTCCAAATCTCCCAAGAAATGAATGCTTGCAGCAATAACATCTCAAGTCCATTTTTGGTCACAGCTCTATGTTCTTCTCCCTTCTTCATGAAGAGTGTCTCATTGGGATTGTAGAGTAAATCGTAGAGCAAATGTTGCTTAGTAAGCAGACTATAAGGAATATCCGGGCAGTAATCAACTTTTGGATACATCCCTACCGGAGTACAATTGACGATTACTTTATATTCTTCCATGATAGTAGGAGTAATATCTTGATAAGTAATGGCATCTGGCTTTGGAGTACGTGAAACCAGCTGCGTGGCAATACCAAAATCCTGTAAGCCATGACAGATGGCCTTCGAAGCACCGCCTGTGCCTAGTACTAATGCTTTTTGATGATAAGGCATCAGTAAAGGTTTAATCGATTGTGAGAAACCTACCACATCAGAGTTGTGCCCTTCGAGAACAATCTTTTTCTTACCAGGCTCTCGAATAATCTTGATAACATTCACAGCCCCGATACGTTCTGCATTGGGACTTAAACGATCTAAATACGGTATGACTTGTTCTTTATAAGGTATCGTCACATTCAATCCGCACAGATTGGGATTCTCTTCGATTACTTCTGGAAAATCTTTGATATCGGGAATTTCGAAGTTAACATATTCTGCATCGATATTCTCTGAAGCAAATTTCTCGTTGAAATATTCTATAGAGAAAGAATGTTTGAGAGGATATCCTATTAAACCATATTTCTGCATAGTAATTTCTTTTTATTTTGTTGCTGTATAAAGTGTACAAATACCAAAAGTAAGTCGTTTGAAGCTTACTTCTTCAAATCCTGCCTTCGAAAGTATACCTTTCATTACTTCTCCTTGAGGAAAAGCTTGGATAGTTTGTGGCAGATAATGATAAGCTTTGCTGTCACTAGAAATCAGTTTGCCTAGTGTAGGGATAATGACACTCGAATATATAGCAAAGAGTTGTTTCATAGGAAAGCGCTCGGGTGCTGTCAGTTCCAATATGACCAATTTGCCTCCTGGACGTAACACACGGCACATTTCGCTTAGGCCTTTATCAAGGTCGGCAAAGTTGCGAACCCCGAAAGCAACTGTGATGGCATCAAAGGTATTGGCTTCGAAAGATAGATGGCAACAATCTTCATTGCCAAATTGAATTGTTTGTTCCAATCCGGCGGCTATGGCTTTTTGTCTGCCTATTGCCAGCATCCCTTCTGATATATCAGTGCCAATCAGTGAATCGGGCTGTAATTGACGTGCAGCCAAGAGAGCAAAATCGCCGGTGCCTGTTGCTACGTCCATCATCTTTTTGGGGGCAAATGGGCGTAGTGTGTTGATGGCTTTGCGTCGCCAACCTTTGTCAATACCTAGCGACAACAAATGGTTCAGACGGTCGTAAGCCGGAGCAATATTGTCGAACATCTGCTCAACCTGCTCCTTCTTACTGCCTTCTGTATTATATGGCTTTATCTTCTCTTGACTATACATTATTATATATGATAGATTAGCGGCTTTTAAGAAATTCTGTAACGTTTTTCTCGATACGTGCTGCAAGATCAGTTCCTTCGGCCTTTACAAACTTCTGACCAACGATATGTTCGTAAAGTTCGATGTAACGTTCAGAAACGCTATTTACATATTCTTCTGTCATTTCGGGAACTTGCTGGCCTTTCTGTCCCATAAAGTCGTGAGCAATAAGCCATTGACGAACAAACTCTTTAGAAAGTTGTTTTTGCTCTGCACCGTCTTTAAATTTCTCTTCGTAGCCGTCAGCATAGAAATAGCGAGAAGAGTCTGGTGTATGAATCTCATCAATGAGATAGACTTTACCGTCTTTCTTACCGAATTCGTATTTAGTATCAACAAGAATCAAACCTTTTTCGGCAGCCATCTGAGAACCGCGTTCAAAAAGGCGACGTGTATAGTTCTCCATCAATTCGTAATCTTCTTTACTTACGATACCTTTTGCAATGATTTCTTCTTTCGAAATATTCTCATCGTGTCCGGCATCAGCTTTTGTAGTAGGAGTGATGATAGGTTCGGGAAACTTCTGGTTTTCTTTCATGCCTTCTGGAAGTTTCACTCCGCATAATTCGCGGACTCCCGATTTGTATTCTCTCCAAGCGCTACCTGTCAAATAACCACGGATAATCATTTCTACTCTGAATCCTTCGCACATCAAACCGACTGTTACCATTGGGTCGGGAGTTGCTATTTTCCAGTTGGGTACGATATCAGATGTGGCATCAAGAAATGTTGCGGCAATCTGATTCAATACTTGCCCTTTGAAAGGAATACCTTTTGGCAGAATAACGTCGAATGCCGAAATACGGTCTGTGGCAACCATTACCAACAAATCGTCATTGATGTTGTATACGTCGCGAACTTTGCCGTGATAAACACTCTTTTGTCCCTCAAAATGAAAATCAGTTCTAGTTAATGCTTTCATACTTTTCTATTATTATTGTTGTTGTATTCTTCTTCTCTTTGCTTTTCGTAGCGTTCGTAGGCTTCAACAATGCGCGTTACTAACTTGTGCCTTACAATATCGCCCTTATTGAGTTCGATGATGCTCAACCCTTTGATACCTTTAAGAATTTGTAGAGCCTGAACAAGACCCGAACGTTGAGATGGCGGCAGGTCTATCTGTGTCATATCGCCTGTTACTATCATTTTGGTGTTCATGCCCATTCTAGTTAGGAACATCTTGATTTGTTGTGTCGTTGTATTTTGGGCTTCATCAAGAATCACTACTGCGTCGTTCAGTGTCCGACCTCTCATGAAGGCAAGTGGAGCTATCTGAATAACATTGGTATCCATATATTCTTGAAGTTTTGCCGCCGGAATCATATCTTCCAAGGCATCGTAGAGAGGTTGTAGATAAGGATCTATCTTGTCTTTCATATCTCCAGGCAAGAATCCCAACTTTTCGCCCGCTTCTACAGCCGGCCTGCAAAGAATAATTTTTTTCTTTTCTTTATTCTTCAAGGCCCTTACAGCAAGTGCAATAGCAGTATATGTTTTGCCAGAACCGGCAGGGCCGATAGCGATAACCAAATCATTTTTGGCAAACTCTTCAACTAATTTGAGCTGATTGCTGCTGCGTGGAATAATTGGTTTCCCTGTCACGCTGAAAACAATGACATTGTCAGTCCGTGCAGAAAGAGGAGCGTTACCATTAAATATATCAATGATTACTTCTTCTTTAAGTGAATTATACTCACGGCAATATTCTTCGAGTTTCACGATGCTTTCTTCAAAAGATTCCATATCTTCCTCATTTCCTAGCACCTTTATAACATTACCTCTTGCCATAATCCGTAGCTTCGGGTACAATGCTTTCAGTAGTTGGAAATTAGCGTTATTCACTCCATAGAATATCACAGGGTCAATATCTTCGAGTACAATTACCTTTTCAATCATCTGTATTTTTGTTGAAACAAGTGCAAATTTAATGAATAGTTCGCATATTACACTTGTTTTTTTTAGAAAAGTCTGTTAAGTTCACTAAATAGTTATTTATAAATATTCAAAAATCTACTATTGTATGCAATTTTATGATAAAATAGTTGCATAAATGAAATCTTAGCTTTACCTTTGTCAGCGCAACAATCAATTTACTAACGTTTAGACATAATTAAGTTATGAAAGCAAGCAAAGTGGTGGAAGAACTCGAAAGAAGATTCCCCAATGAACCTGAGTACATTCAGGCAGTTTCACAAGTCCTCGCTACAATAGAGGAAGAGTACAACAAACACCCGGAGTTCGAGAAACAAAATCTTATTGAACGTCTTTGTATTCCCGATAGAGTCATCTCCTTCCGTGTGACATGGCAAGATGATAATGGTAATATTCGTACCAATCAGGGATATCGTGTTCAGCACAACAATGCCATTGGCCCGTACAAAGGTGGTATTCGCTTTCATGCTTCAGTAAACTTAGGTATTCTGAAGTTCTTGGCTTTCGAACAAACCTTCAAAAACTCACTTACAACACTTCCTATGGGTGGTGGTAAGGGCGGATCTGATTTCTCTCCTCGCGGAAAGAGCGATGCTGAAATCATGCGTTTCTGCCAAGCCTTCATGCTCGAACTGACACGTCATATCGGTCCTGATGTTGATGTTCCGGCTGGTGATATCGGTGTTGGTGGACGTGAAGTGGCTTATATGTTTGGTATGTACAAAAAACTGACTCACGAGTGGAGCGGTGTACTTACTGGAAAAGGCTTGAGCTTTGGTGGTTCGCTTATTCGTCCCGAGGCTACCGGTTATGGTAATGTTTACTTCCTAGAAGAGATGCTTCATACAAAAGGTATCGATTTGAAAGGAAAAACTGTATTAATATCCGGTGCGGGCAATGTAGCTCAATACACAGCCGAGAAAGTTCTTGAACTAGGAGGTAAAGTACTCACTATGTCCGATTCTGATGGCTACGTCTATGACCCTGCAGGTATCGACCGCAAGAAACTTGATTTTATTATGGAACTCAAGAACCTCTACCGTGGCCGTATCAAAGAATATGCTGAAGAGTTTGACGGAGTTAAATATGTACCGGGAGCTAAACCTTGGAACGAGAAAGCAGATATAGCTCTTCCTTCTGCAACTCAAAACGAAATCAACGGAGATGCAGCCCGTGCATTGGTTGCCAATGGTGTGATTGCAGTTTCCGAAGGAGCCAATATGCCAAGTACTCCAGAGGCTATCAAAGTATTCCAAGATGCTAAGATTCTTTATGCTCCAGGTAAGGCTGCTAATGCCGGTGGTGTTTCGGTATCTGGTTTGGAAATGAGTCAGAATAGTGAGCGTCTGAGCTGGTCTGCCGAAGAAGTAGATAAGAAGCTGAAAAACATCATGATCAATATTCACGAAAACTGTGTGAAGTATGGAACAGATGCCGATGGCTATGTTAATTATGTAAGAGGTGCCAATGTTGCCGGCTTCATCAAAGTAGCCAATGCTATGATGGCACAAGGAATTTTATAATAAAGTAGGTTATATATTAAGGTTAGGCCGTGTCCTGAAGAACTATTCTTTTGGGATACGGCTTTTTTATTAAAGAAAAGAGAGAAAAGTTTTTGATAATTCATTAAAAGGTAGTAATTTTGTGCCCTGATTATTCCGAACCGGGCCCGAACGAAGTGCAATTCAGTGATTGAGATGCCGCCCGACGGAGCTAACCTGTTTAAAATAAATAATAACAGATGTATGCAATTGTAGAAATCCAAGGACAGCAATTTAAGGCTGAAGCTGGTAAAAAACTTTTTGTTCACCACATCCAGAATGCTGAAAATGGTGCAACAGTAGAATTTGACAAAGTGTTATTGGTAGACAAAGATGGTGCAGTTACAGTAGGTGCTCCTACAGTTGATGGCGCGAAAGTTGTTTGCGAAGTTGTTTCTCACCTGGTAAAGGGCGACAAAGTATTGGTCTTCCACAAAAAAAGAAGAAAAGGCTCTCGCAAGTTGAACGGTCATCGTCAACAGTTTACAGAGGTTTCAATTAAAGAAGTAATTGCTTAATCAATTTTTAAAAAGTAGAAGAAAATGGCACATAAAAAAGGTGTAGGTAGTTCTAAGAACGGCCGTGAGTCACAAAGTAAAAGATTAGGCGTTAAGATATTTGGTGGTGAAGCTTGCAAAGCAGGCAATATCATCGTTCGTCAGAGAGGTACAGAATATCATCCCGGTGAAAACATCGGAATGGGTAGCGACCACACTCTGTTCGCCTTGGTAGATGGTACAGTAAATTTCAAAGTTGGTAGAGAAGACAGACGCTATGTTTCTGTTATCCCTGCAGCAGAAAAAGCTGAAGCTTAGTCGATATAACGACTTTACAATATTAAGGACAGTCTGAATAGTTCATATTCAGACTGTTTTTTTGTCCTCTGATTTTAAACTCCTACGACTTTACTCTACTCTTATCTTCAGCCCAAGCAGCACTGATACAACTTCTTAGCTCTGATGCGGTAGTGGCTTGGTCTATTGTTGGTTTATATATAAAATTGATAGGAATGAAAGGAGTAGAGCATTATCGTTCAATTCCTTTTTTAGCAGTTCTATAGCTTTTTGTTTATACCGATTAACTGTTTTGATACTGATATCTAGCTCTTCTGAGATTTGGGCTCGACTTTTGCCTTCGAAAAAACTTTTCATGAAAACTTCACGATATTGAGATGGTAGTTTCTCGAGAGTTTCATAAAGCATTTTATACATTTCATCAAGAGAGTAGACACTATCGGGCTTTTCATTATAAGTTGGAGCAGATTTTAGAAAAGCTTCTTCATAATCTCTCTCATAATCGATATGTTTTAAATAGTTGAGGCAACTATTATGGACGCAAGTTTTTATGTAAGCCAAAACTGTATCGGAATGAAGAATAAAATCATCTTTTTTATCCCATAGCATAGCGAATACGTCAGAAACAATATCTTTGCAAACTTCTTCATCGTCAATGAAACGATGTGCATAAAGACAAAAAGGACCATAATATTGCTCGAATAAATTTTCGTAATCCTTATTAAGATCCAGCAGTGTTTCGGTATTCATTTCTTTTGTTTTCTATGTATCGCAAAGGTACACTTTGTGAATGAATAGACAAAATATTAATGCTACAATTTCTTGATATTGAGAATGAAATAGCAGCAAAAGATAATCGCTATCTATAAATCTTTAATAATAATTAGTTACTTTGAAACAGGCCATTCTACTTTCAATGGCTTCACTTGTTTCCCGTTTACATAGGGATAAATAAGTATATGTCTATTATAGGAGTATTTATGATAAAGTGTATAGCTTACTGGAATTAGCGTTCGCTCTTTAGGCTTTAGTGTCAGCGTCTCTTGCATTTTTAGTACTCTGTTGTTGGGCATTCGTTTGAAGGTGATCCTCATTTTTTGATTTGTGTTGTTAGCAATACGAAGGAAAATGGCATTTGTTTCGCCCGTTTTCATCGAAGAAAATACAATAGTCTGATAATTCATATAGAGTCCGTTGCCGAATTTGTATGGATAATCTTCTTTCAAAGTACGTTTATAAGGAATCACCATTCCTTTTATTCTACAACGTGTAGAACTCTTTCCATTATTAAGTCTCAGTTCTATCATTTTAGAAAACATTCCTTGCTTATTGGTAGGGTCGTAAGTAACAGATAAGAAACCTGTTTTTCCAGGCAAAATCGCACTTTTTGTGAAATTGGTAGTCGTGCATCC
>DAIUBN010000104.1:0-10794 GCA_036846645.1 Bacteroidaceae bacterium
CGAGTATAAAAAGAATAAAATGTTATTTAATTAGGTATGCGTACAATAATAAAAAAGCATTTCACTCAATCGAGAACTAAAGATGTATGAACGGTCAGCCTCAAATACATAAATCATGAGCCAGCGATACTTAAATCACCAACCTTCGATTTTATATGATGGGGGAAACTAACTAATGACTTTTCAGAATCTATATGATTATCCTATCTTTGAAATTTTGCGAAGATGCTCTTCATCGATGAACTTGATTTTTCGTCCGTCAATGGCGATAAGATGCTCGGTAGCGAAGTTGGAAAGTGTACGAATAGCATTGGAAGTAGTCATATTAGAAAGATTGGCCAAATCTTCGCGCGAGAGATAGATGCTCAAAGTGCAACCATCTTCTTCAAGACCATAACTCTCTTTCAAGAAAAGCAGGGATTCTGCCAGACGACCTCGAATATGTTTTTGAGTAAGATTGACTGTCCGACGATCGGCAATGCCCAAATCGGTAGATAATTGTCGAATAAAGAACCAACCCAACTTAGGATTCTGTGATATCATTTCGTCTATGATGCTGATAGGAATAGAACACATCACCGAGGGTTCGAAAGCAGCTGCAGCAGTAACATAATTTTCACCGGCAAAGTGAGCACGATAGCCGAAATATCCATTAGACTTAATCATCCGAATAATTTGACTTCGACCACCAACGCCATCTTTATAGATCTTGACCTTTCCACTCAACAAACAAAATAGTTGTTCGGGAACATCGCCTTCAAAATATATCATTTCGTTCTTTTTCAAACTCTGGATGGTATAATTCTTCTCCATCAAAGCTCGTTGCTCTGTTGTCAAATGGGCGTATAAGTCTGATAACCTTTCAGTTACATCTATATTAGAAATATCCAACTTTACCATGTATGTTACAAAGTGCTGTTATACAGCACAAATATAAGAATAAAATTTGATTAAAATTTAAAAGATAACGTTTTTTTCTAATTAGAATGATAAAAATTCATCTTGCCATAGATGCTTTAAATACCACCACTCGATTTCTTTCTGAAAGTGAGCTGAACATATTTATCTTTGGCCGGATAATTGAGCCATAACATGACACTCAAATATTGTGTATTCCATATATAAACAGTATAATGTCCGGTACTATCGGCACGCATAAAATTGCGTCGTGTTTCGATAGGCTGAGCATCCATCTTCTCACTGATAAAGTCGCGCATTGCATAAAAATCCTTATTGATATTATCTGCCGTGATCTGATGGTATTTTATATTGTTATCTTTCACTTCCGATTCGCCAAACAAATCGTCGGCTTTGGAGATGATCTTACTCTTGGTATTCGAACAAGAGCTAAGCAGCATAAGAATGCCCAACAGGTAAATGATTCTCTTCATATCTATAATATTTCTGCAAAGATAGTAAGAATAGACAAAACATAAAAAGCCCCGGATAGAAAAAACATTATAAAAAGTAATTTCAATCCGGGACGATAGGTTGTACCAGCTATACTCAAAGAGTTACACCAGTTTATTTTCTTGAAGATAACGTTCTGCAAGAATGGCAGCCTTGCATCCACTTGCAGCAGCTGTGATAGCCTGACGGAAATGTGGATCGGCAATATCGCCGGCAGCATATACACCAGGTATCTTTGTTTCAGGGGTATCGGGTTTGGTAATGATATAACCTACTTCGTCTGTTTCCAAATAGGGTTTGAAAACGTCGGAATTGGGTTTGTGCCCAATAGCCAAGAAAAATCCATCGATAGGCAAATCGTAGCGTTTTTCATCGGCTTCGCCTTTACGCTTAACCAAATGAACACCCTCTACACCATTCTCACCAAAAAGGCCGGTAGCATTGTGTTCGAAGAGCACTTCAATCTTTTCGTTATTCATTACGCGGTCTCTCATAATCTGACTGGCGCGTAAGAAAGGCTTGCGAACGATGAGGTACACTTTGGATGCCAATCCAGCTAGATAAGAAGCCTCTTCGCAAGCAGTATCTCCACCACCTACTACGGCTACCACTTTCTTACGATAGAAAAATCCATCACAAGTTGCACAAGCACTTACACCCATACCAGCATATTTCTTCTCGTCTTCTAGGCCAAGATATTTAGCAGAAGCTCCTGTCGAGATGATGACAGTATGTGCCAGCAATTCTTTCTCGCCATCGATAGTGATGCGATAAGGAGCTTTGCTGAAGTCGACAGACGTAACAACGCCGTTACGGATATCTGCTCCGAAACGTGCGGCCTGTTTGCGCATGTCCTCCATAAACTGCTGTCCATCAATTCCCTCTGGGAAACCTGGAAAATTCTCTAAAACGCCGGTTGTTGTAAGTTGTCCTCCGGGCTGTACGCCCTCATAAAGTACGGGAGACAGATTGGCACGACTGGTATAAATAGCTGCCGTGTAACCCGCAGGTCCCGAACCAATAATAAAACATTTAATTACTTCTTGTTCCATAATTAGATTAATTATTAACGTAAATCTACTACTTCTACTTTAGGATATTGTTTTTTATTGAATGTAAACATAGAATCGCTGAAGTTGCCTCCCACCTTATAATTTGAGATATTGAGAGAGGTGCGACTTCCATCGCGACGTGTTATTGTGATTGCTCTAGGAGTATTATTTGAAGTGATAACAATAGAAATCTTCGAGATGGCAGATTTAGCATTCTGCGAAGTAAGGACAACCTCCTGGCCGCCATTCTTTGATGCTCCCATATCGTAGTTAAAACCTTTCTGGTACAAAGACAGAATAAAGTAAGGATTGATATTCTGAAGTTCTGTAGTTGTAGGATTGGTTACGTTCACTTCTTCGTTCTTATAAATAAAGTTCCACTGGGTCTTACCGTTAAACCATATTGTACTTCCCGGAGATTTTAACACAAACTTTGTACCTTTCAGCTTAATAGAACCTCTAGCACCACCCATGTTTTTACCACCTTTAACAGCTGTCATGCTATAATTGGCACTAATACCACTGGCGCTTTTGAAAGCAGCATAAGTACGATCTAACAAAGCTTTAGCGTCTGCATCTTTCTGAGAAAAAGCAGATGTTGCAAACAAAGTAACTACAACTAAAAATAAAATTCTTTTCATTGTCTTCTTAAAATAATGTACTATAAATAGTTTTTCAAAAATTCATCTAACATCAAGCTGTCTTTGAAGTTCACCTCACGGGCTTTGCTGCCTTCACTCGGACCTACAATTCCAGCCTTTTCCAATTGGTCCATAATACGGCCTGCCCTGTTATAGCCGATAGAGAACTCTCTTTGTATCTTAGACGTCGAGCCTTGTTGAATAGACACCAATAAGTGTGCCGCTTTTTCAAATAGCGGATCTAATTTATCAGTATCAACCTCACCGGCATCCGAAGAGCCTCCTCCATTTTCGTCCACATATTCGGGAAGATAATAAGGTACAGGATATCCCTGCTGCTCGGCAATGAACTGTGTGATACGTTCAATTTCGGGAGTATCGATAAAGGCACACTGAACACGAACCGGATCGGCACCCTGCAAGAAGAGCATATCACCCTTACCTATCAACTGATTGGCACCGGTACGGTCGAGTATAGTTCGCGAGTCGATAGAAGTTGTGACACGGAATGCAATACGAGCCGGGAAATTGGCCTTGATAGTACCAGTTATAATATTGGTGGTAGGACGTTGAGTGGCAATAATCATGTGGATACCAACAGCACGAGCCTTCTGAGCAATACGAGCGATAGGAAGCTCGATATCTTTGCCGGCTGTCATGATAAGATCGCCGTACTCATCGATAACAACCACTATATAAGGAAGGAACTTATGCCCTTTCTCCGGGTTGAGACGGCGATTGATAAACTTCGCATTATATTCTTTAATATTACGGACATGAGCTTTCATCAACAGCGTGTAACGATTATCCATCTCAACACACAGCGACTGCAAAGTCTGAACCACCTTCTTCACATCAGTAATAATAGGCATACCACCTTCAGGGAGTTCTGCCAGATAATGATTCTCGATGACCGAATAAATACTGAACTCAACCATCTTAGGATCGACAAGCACAAACTTCAGTTCTGCAGGATGTTTCTTATAAAGCAGACTGGCAATAATCGTATTCAGTCCAACCGACTTACCTTGACCGGTAGCACCTGCCACAAGCACATGAGGCATCTTGCAAAGGTCGACCATAAAGACATCGTTAGTAATGGTCTTGCCCAGTGCAATTGGAAGCTCGTAAGTAGAATCTTGAAATTTCTGACTACCAATGATAGACTGCCCCGAAACGATCTTCGGTCTCAGATTAGGGACCTCAATACCGATGGTGCCCTTTCCCGGTATGGGAGCGATAATACGAATACCAACAGCTGACAGACTGAGGGCCAAGTCGCTTTCGAGACCACGGATCTTAGAAATTCGGACTCCTTGTTGAGGAGTAATTTCGTAGAGCGTAACAGTAGGGCCAACAGTGGCACGAATACTGCTGATACCGATACCAAAACTACCTAGTGTCTTGATAATTCTATTTTTATTTGCTTCCTGTTCCTCTTTATCGATAGTTGGTTCGGTATCGTAATACTTCATCAAATCTATCGTAGGAAATTTATAACTTGCCAAATCGAGTTTAGGATTGTAAGGCTCACGCTCTTGAGACTGATAATTGTCACCGTCTTCATCTTCAACCTCTTCTGCAGGTACTGTTGGTTCTGTTGTATTCTTCAGATTCTCGTACTCCAATTGTATTTGTTGGCCTTCTACTGGTTCGGCGGGTTCTTCAGAGTCTGCCGGGACTTCTTCATCGGTATCAGAGAACACATCGTCATCGTCATTCAGAATTTTCTTAGCCTTAGACTCCGACTCCGTTAAGAGCGTTTCATGATCTTCATCATCTGCATCTACAAAAGAGTCTTCTTCAGAAGCTACAGGTTCACCTTCCTTGTCCGAATGCCGAAGCATTTTCAAAGTGAGTAGAGAGCGAATCCATATAATAGTCTGGGCACTGGCATATATCAAGAAACAAATTGCTGTAAATATCAGTATGAGCCAGACACCGGGATATCCCAATTGGTCGGTCAGCCAAGTACAAACATGATAGCCATGCAGACCACCCCAATAGATAAACGAATCTGTGATATTTTGTGTAACGAAAGCCAAAAACACCGAAGTCCAAATAGTGAGCAAAGAACAGCAGATGAACCATTTCCAAATACAGAACCTGCGAATGCCCATCAACCTGAGTCCGATGGCTCCTGTAAGTAATATGATGAAATAAGAACCTGCTCCAAAGCATTTGTTCACCAAGAAATCGGACACTACGGCGCCCTGCTGGCCTACATAATTCTCGAACTGTGAAGCCTTTACCGTATCGTCATGTCTTTTCAGCACTTCAAGTAAGCCCTGATCGGCAGCACCTGTAAAGAAGAAAGATGTGACTGCAATCAATAAATAGATGGTGAAGAGCAAGAAAATCAGTCCGATAACGAAACTTGCAGTATCGCTTTTGAACAATTCTTTATACTTGTCTACAGTGTTATTTGATATTCCCATTAATTCTTATATATATTTTTCACCCTGCAAATTTAGTAAAAAAAAGAATTTCATTGCTGCACCCGCAACTTTTTCTTACCTTTGCAACTCAAATCGTAGAGAAATGGAAAAAGAGAGCATGACAATTTTTGATCAGAACGTTATAGAATTCGTTACTGCCGCGGCTGGATACTGTAATTTCATGGAACAATCGTTAGAAGGAGCAAACCGTCGTGAGTTTGTTGAAACGGCTTCAAAAATACTTCCACTATTGTATCTTAAAGCTACACTGCTCCCTCCATGCACTTTTCTCGGGGTTGACGAACTCGAGAATTACGTTACCGAAGATATCTACGAAGTACAGCGCATTGCTGTTGCACAGATTATGGCAGATAAAGATGATTACCTCGATTCGTTTGTCACCGAATTGGAGTATAGCGACGAACCATTAAAAAAGAATGTATCAGAAGATTTGGCAGATATCTACCAAGACATTAAAGATTTTGTCTTCGTGTTCAAATTGGGACTCAACGAGACCATGAACGATGCTTTGGCACGATGCGAAGAGAATTTCAAAACGATATGGGGTCCGAAGCTACTATCCGTTCTACGTACTCTACATTATATAATGTATTCTGATAATACAGAAGATGACGAGCAAGAAGAAGGTGATAATATAGAAGATGATGATGCAATTTTCAATCATGACGACAGTCATTGCGACAGCTGTGATGAAGATTGCGAAGACGATAACTGCCACCATCATCACCACAAAGATTAAAAAGGTCGATATGGTTTTAAAAAGAAAAATAACGAAAGAAGAGATTCAGAAGATGCCGCTTGTATCTTTCGAAGGTCGCATCATTGTGATACAGACCGAAGCAGATGCCATCAAGGCTGTATCTTATCTGAAAACATTTCCTCTTCTTGGCATTGATAGCGAAACACGCCCTTCGTTCAGCAAAGGCCAGACACATAAAGTAGCTCTACTGCAAGTATCGACCGACGAGTGCTGTTTTCTATTTCGCCTCAACATGATAGGCTTGCCTCCAGCACTCATCTCACTGCTCGAAGACGAGAAAGTTGTAAAGGTGGGACTCTCACTGCACGATGATTTTATGATGCTCCACAAAAGAGCTGAGTTTAAACAAAAGAGTTGTGTAGAACTGCAAGATATGATTCCTCAGTTGGGTATCAAAGAACTGAGTTTACAGAAGATATACGCTATTCTTTTTGGGGAGAAGATATCCAAGTCGCAACGCCTTTCCAACTGGGAATCTGAAATATTGAGCGACAAGCAGCAGATGTATGCTTCTATCGATGCCTGGGCTTGTATTCAGGTATATCGCCAGTTGCTCATGCTGAAACGGACTTCCGACTACGATTTGGAACCAGAGATTATCGAAGAGAAGCCGAAAAATATTAAAGAACATCTTTCATAAAATACATACTATACAAAGTGAACAAAATGCGCAAAGTATTTCTAAAACCAAAAAAAGAAGAGTCATTACAAAGATTTCATCCTTGGATATTTTCGGGTGCCATTGCCAGTTTCGAAAATGGACAGCCTGAAGAGGGAGAGATTGTCGAAGTCTTCACTTCCAGAAACGACTTCATCGCCATAGGACACTACCAAATAGGTAGTATCGCTATTCGTGTACTGTCTTTCCAACAAGAAGAAATTAATTATGATTTCTGGAAGAAACGATTAGAGATTGCTTTCGAGATGCGCAAAAGTATCGGTATCGTTACCAATCCGACAAACAATACCTACCGACTCGTTCACGGCGAAGGTGATAATCTCTCGGGACTTATCATCGATATCTACGACCGCACTGCTGTGATGCAGGCCCACTCTCCCGGTATGCACTTTTCGAGAATGGAAATAGCCAAAGCCTTAATGGAAGTGATGGATGGCCATGTAGATAATGTATACTACAAATCGGAAACTACCCTGCCTTTCAAAGCCGATCTATATCCAGAAAATGGTTTTTTGATTGGTGGAAGCGACAACAATATAGCAATGGAATATGGACTGAAGTTTCATGTGGACTGGCTGAAAGGTCAGAAAACAGGATTCTTTGTAGACCAACGCGAGAACCGCTCGCTACTCGAGAAATATGCAAAAGACCGCAACGTACTGAATATGTTCTGCTACACAGGTGGATTTTCTGTATATGCTCTTCGTGGAGGCGCAGCAACTGTGGACTCTGTAGACAGTTCGGCCAAGGCAATCGAATTGACCAATCAGAATGTGGCGCTCAACTTTCCCGAAGAGACACGCCATTCGGCCTATGCAGAAGATGCTTTCAAGTATCTCGACAGGATGGGCGACCGCTATGATTTGATTATTCTCGACCCTCCTGCATTTGCCAAACATCGCGACGCACTTCGTAACGCACTGCAAGGTTATCGCAAGCTCAATGCCAAAGCATTCGAAAAAATTAAGCCGGGCGGAATATTGTTCACCTTCTCTTGCTCTCAAGTTGTGACCAAGGATAATTTCAGAACAGCAGTATTTACGGCTGCCGCATCGACACACCGAAAAGTCCGCATTCTGCACCAGCTCACACAACCGGCAGACCACCCTATCAATATCTATCATCCCGAAGGAGAATACCTCAAGGGATTGGTTCTTTATGTTGAATAGGTAGCCTTCTTCTCTTTCAGATAGTTATAGAAGTCGTACTGCGCTCTCATCGGAACCGCATAGAAATTTCTTTTGAAAATATTATTCAGCTTGCTGTCTATCCAGCAAGCTTTTTGATTGTCGGACAATTGGAAGTGAAACATATCCACCAATTCTCTTTTCAATTTGAAATCGTTGACCGGGGTCACCACCTCAATGCGTCTATACAGATTGCGCTTCATCCAGTCGGGAGAGCCCAAATAGATTTTCGGATCGCCATCGTTACCGAAATACCAGACTCTGGCATGTTCCAGATAGGAATCGATGATTCGAGTCACTGCGATATTCTCGCTATAAGGCATGCCGGGAACCAGGCAACAGATACCTCTAATAATAAGGTCTATCTTCACTCCATGTTGCGATGCCTCATACAACAAATCGATCATATAAGGATCTTGCAAAGAATTGAGTTTTATTATCATCCGCCCTTCTTTTCCGGCATCGGCCAAAGCTATCTCGTGTCTGATGAGAGCAGAAATTTCGTCTACAAGATTGAACTGAGCCACCAGCAAACGTTTGAATACAGGTCTTTCTCCACCCGAGAGAAAGCAAAAGAGCTGATACAACTCTCCTGATATCTGAGGATCGGAAGTGAACAGACCGATATCCGAATAAGTTCGAGCCGTCACTTCATTGAAATTACCTGTCCCGATGTAAGCATAGTCGCACAGCGAGCGGCCCAACACATCATGCTTATGCCGTTTCACCAATGCCACCTTGGCATGTACTTTGAGTTTGGGTAGACTGAACACAATATTGATACCGGCATTTCTCATCCGCTCAGCCGTCTCGATATTGTTCACTTCATCAAAACGAGCTTTCAACTCCACAAATACGGTCACCTTCTTTCCGCCATTCGACGCTTCAATCAGTTTGTCGATAACAGCCGAGTTTTCTGCCACTCTATATTGTGTCAGCATTATCTCTTCGGTATATGGGTCGTGAGCCGCTTCTATAAGGAAATTCAAAAAATGGTCGAATGAGAAATAAGGATAATAAATCAGCAAATCTTGAGAGCTCACATATCCGAACATCGTTTGCCGTCCGCTCAGGCAGCGCAACTTCATCGATTCCAACCGACGGGCAGTCAGCACTTCGTCTGAGGGATTGGGTAGTCTTGACAAATCTTCCAGATTAAGATGTCGTTCTCCCAACACCAGTTCGTTCTTGTCTATATTGAAAGCCTCTGTCAAGAAAGAAAGAAAATCGGCAGGCATCGAACGGTCGTAAACGAAACGAAACACGGCACCAATCTTTCTCTTCTTCACTTTCTGCTTGATGTCGGCCACCAACTTATCTTTGCTATCGGTCTCTTTTATCATGATATCGGCATCACGGGATATCTTGATACAATACACCGAATCGAGTTTATATCCCGGGAACACCAACCCAAGATTGGCCATAATAATGTCGTCAAGATACATTAAATAATAGTTGTCGCCCACCTTAGGCAACTCCACGAAACGGGGCACCTCATTGATACGAGGCAACTTGATAACAAAGTAATAGAACTTCCCTTCTCTGACAAGACGTACAGCCAGATAGATGCGATTATCAGCAAGAAATGATTTTACCTCTTTGCAGACAGGAACAGGCTGCAAGTAAGGGAACACCTCATCCAAAAAATACTGACGGATGAAATCATGATGTTCGGGAAGCACCAAAGGAGTCTGATTGAAAATTATATGATGGTCGGCCAACGCCGGAATAATCTTGCTACGATAGATTCGGGTACGAACATCGAGTTGCTTGTTCACCTCAGCATTAATCTCTTCGACCAGCTGATGTGATGACTGAATAGAATAATCATCGTTGCGTAGCACACCAGATGCAGCGGCCCTATGATCAGCCACCCGCACCCGATAGAACTCTTCGAGATTTGAAGAATATATCGAGATAAAATTAATTCGCTCGTAAAGTGGCAGATTGTCATCATCAGCTTCCAGCAATACACGGTAGTTGAACGACAACCAACTAATATCACGTTTGAAATATTTATATTTATCTTCCACAGTATCCATAAGTAAGTTTTAGAAGGCATTTATCCCGACAAAAATAGACATAATTATTAGATTCTTCTCAATTTAAAGCGAAAATTTGTACTTTTGTCATCACAAACGACAGAAATTTATGAAAAGAATAGGATTACTCTCTGATACTCATGGTTGGTGGGACGACAGATACCTTCAATATTTCGAAGAATGCGACGAGATATGGCATGCCGGTGACATCGGCACATTGGCTGTAGCCCAAAAGCTTTCGGACTTTCGCCCATTCCGTGCCGTCTACGGCAATTGCGACGGACTCGAAATCAGAGCACTCTATCCTCAAATCAACCGGTTCACGATAGAGAACACCGAAGTCGTTATCAAACATATCGGAGGCTATCCAGGCAACTACGACGCTTCCATCAGAAACTCACTCTTCATGCGGCCACCCAAGCTCTTCATCAGCGGACACTCTCATATATTAAAAGTGAAGTTCGATAAGACTCTCGGTATGCTTCATATCAATCCCGGAGCTGCAGGCATACAAGGCTTTCATCAAGTGCGCACCTTGGTACGCTTCAACATCGGCGACGGCAA
>DAIUBN010000105.1:0-10777 GCA_036846645.1 Bacteroidaceae bacterium
ATCAATCTGACTCCTACTAGCAACAACGGTCTCTACCTTAGCAGTAGCATTCAGAGCAAACGATACAAACGAATAGCGGCTTCGCTCAACTCGCTGCCGCTCACCACACTCTACGTCAATCAATATAATGCACAAACCGGATGGATACAGCAACATGGACAAAGGCTACTCAATCTCTTTGGCGGACTGAAGTATGAGAGCCGTCGAGGAATAGAGCATGTGGCTGGCAATGCTTCTTCGTCCAACTATCCCGTGCTGCTCGATTTGGCCATGTATCATAACAATAATGCCGACTATTACGTCGGAGCATCAGTAGAAAGACACAGCAACATAGATTGGAAGATTCAAACTAAAGTAGGATATACCGATTATAATGCCCGTTACAGATATCCCGAACGACAGATATCGATGGCAAAAGTCTATGCAGATATTCAATTCGGACTATCGGGCAAATGCTCCAAATATATGCTGCTGACAGGCAATCTGCAAGGCAACTATTATGCAAATATCAGTTCGAAGATAATCATGCCCTACGCAGATATGGAGCAATCTTTTATCGGCATGGTGAACTATACCTATCGATACAGTAAAGCCAGCTACTCTAATATTGCAGTTCATATACGAGGCGACTATAGAAGGCCTGGATGGCAAGTCGGTGTCTTTGCCGATATAGGAAGTCGGACCACCTTATGCAGCGAGAGCAATAGCCAATTGAGTATGGATATCTCCATGGGAATAACATTCTGATAACATATTATTAACTATAAAATGAATATAAAAATGAAAAGAAAAAGTTTGTTCAGTGTAATGGCACTCCTGCTATGTGCCATCAGTTTGATTGTCACATCGTGCAGTAAAGACGATGCTGTGCCTGATGTGAACTATGTTGTGAAGCTCGATATGCCGATTAATGTCAATACGCCGGTACTGAAGAATGGAACGGCTACACTCACCAATGTTCAGAATGGCAGTACTTATGCCATCAGCAACTTTACTTTATCTGGGACACAATATATTGGTACGGTAACTGTGCCTCAAGGCAGCTATAATGTCTCTGTGACAGGTAATATCACTTACCAACTCGACGGAACAGAAGTAAACAGCGAAGTAAAAGCCGAGAGCAGCAATGTGGCGATAGCCGAACAGACAGCCACTTCGACCATGTCGCTCACTACTTACAATGCGCAACAAGGTTTCGTTATCTCGGAGATATTCTTTACGGGCAGTCTCACTCCCGAAGGAAAACAGTATAGCGGCGACCAGTATTTCAAAATCACCAACAACTCGTCCGAAACACTTTATGCTGACGGTATAGCCTTACTCGAATCTTCTTTCCTCACAGTTTCGAAATACGACTACACTCCCGACCTCATGTCTCAGGCTATGACAGTCGACGCTATCTACTGCATACCTGGAACAGGCAAAGAGCATCCCGTATTGCCGGGCAAATCACTTATCATCGCACTCAACGCCATCAATCACAAAGAGGCCAACAGCAAATCTATCGACCTGAGTAAAGCCGATTTCGAATTCTACGACGAATCATCTAACTCTAGATTCCTCGATACAGACAATACGAACGTACCCAATCTTGATAAATGGTACTGCTACACTGCAACCTATTTCGGTCTTCACAACAGAGGATTCAAAGCCTACGCTATTGCCAAGCCTGAAGTAGACAAGGCTACATTCCTGGCCAACTATCTATATACCTATTCGTACACCATGTCGCTCCCTTCGGGTAACTATTCGATGGAAGGCAAAGGATATAAAATGCCCAATGCTTGGATACTTGATGCCGTGAATCTAAGTGTCAGTGCAGGCTACGAATGGATTGTAACATCACCTACATTGGATAGCGGCTGGTCGCATTGCGGTACTACACTCAGCGATGCCACAAGATACGGCAAGGCAGTAGTACGCAAAGTCGAAAAGACAGAGAACGGACGCGATATACTGAAAGATACGAATAACTCGACAGACGATTTCGATGCCGAAGCTACTCCTTCTCTATTCAAATAATCAATCATTTAAAACTGTTCCTCATCATGAGAAAACTATTAATTGGCGGATTGTTGCTGATGTCTGTACTGACGCCGACATTGGCACAATCACTGCCACAAGACAATGAGATACGTAAAGGACAGCTCGCCAACGGACTGACCTACTATATACGTCACAATGCAAAAACGCCGAAAATGGCGGAGTTCTACATTGCTCAGCGAGTAGGTTCAATACTCGAGGAGCCTCGTCAAAGAGGATTGGCGCACTTCTTGGAACACATGGCTTTCAATGGAACGCAACATTTTCCCGGCGACGGCAAGAAGTTGGGCATTGTGCCATGGTGCGAAACGGTCGGCATCAAATTTGGAACTGACCTTAACGCCTACACTAGTGTAGACCAGACGGTATACAATATATCATCTGCTCCGGTAGCACGAGAAGGAGTCATCGATTCGTGTCTGCTTATTCTACACGATTGGAGTCACGCTCTACTGCTCGACAATAAAGAGATAGACAAAGAGCGTGGAGTGATTCACGAAGAATGGCGTACTCGCCGTGCCGGTATGGCAATACAACGAATGATGGAAGACGTGATGCCCGAAATCTATCGCGGTTCGAAGTACGAAGACTGTCTACCGATAGGCAATATGAACATCGTAGATCACTTTCCTTATCAAGATCTGAAAGATTACTATCATAAGTGGTATCGACCCGACTTACAATCGATTATTGTAGTGGGCGATATCAATGTAGATGCCATAGAAAGCAAGATAAAACGATTGTTCGGTGCCATACCGGCAGCTGTCAATCCTTCTCCACGCATCTATTATCCGGTAAACGATAACGATTCTATCATCATTGCCATAGCCAAAGACAAAGAGCAGCCCATTGTCAATGCTTCAATCTATATGAAGCGGAATACCACGTCTGATAGTGAAAAGCAGTCATTAGACTATCTCGTCGACGGATTCAGAGAATCGCTCATAGTGCAGATGCTCAATGCCCGTCTACAAGAACTATCGCAACAACCCAATCCGCCCTTCATATCGGGCTCGGTGCGCAACGGTTCATTCTTTGTAGCCAAGACCAAAGATGCCTTCTCGGGAAGTGTGAGTTGCAATCAGAACAACATTCTTGGAGGTATCAGCACCCTAATAGGCGAAATGGAAAGAGTGCGCCAACATGGATTCACCGAATCGGAGTTGCAACGTGCCAAAGCCAACTACTTGTCACGCATCCTGACACAATACAACGAGCGTGATAAACGAGAGAACTCTAGCTTCGTGTCACTATGCCTCAACAACTTTCTCGAAGGAGAACCGATGATGACACCCGAATTCAAACAGGAAGCATACACAAAGATAGCACAATCTACAACACTCAAGGAAGTGAACGACAAAGCTAAAGAACTGATTACAGACAAGAATCAGGTCGTCATAGTCTATGCTCCCGATAAAGCCGAGATACAACTGCCCGACAAGAAAGAACTGGCACAATGTATAGACAAGGCACAACAATTATCTTATAGTGCTTACGAAGATAAAGAAGACAACAATCCATTAATATCTAATCTTCCTGACGCTGGAAAGATTATATCAGAAAAGCCGTACGGACGACATGGTGTAACGGTATTTACTTTATCCAATGGAATGAAAGTATATGTCAAAACCACCGACTACGATGCCGACAAGGTAAGTATGAACATGTTCAGTTTGGGAGGCAGTTCGCTATTTGATACTGCCGATATGCCCAACGCATCATTTCTGACAAGTGCCATCACTAGTGCCGGCGTTGGACGTTTTGATGCCCAGATGCTCAAGAAGAGACTGTCGGGAAAGAACATCCGTATCAGTCCGTTTGTAGATAGCGACACCGAAGGGATAAAAGGTTCATGTGTAGCCCGCGACCTGAAGACCATGATGGAACTCACCTATCTATACTTCACCTCACCCCGACGTGACGATAAAGCTTACAAAAGTCTTATCAACCGCATGAGTTCTTTCCTCACCAATCGCGACGCCAATCCTAAAGTAGCTTACGGCGATTCGGTCACAGCAATTCTATATGGCAACAATCCTCGATTGAAACCTATCACCAAAGAGACATTGAAAGAAGTGAACTACGACCGTATCATGACACTCTATCGGCAGCGCTTTGCCGATGCATCCGACTTCTCGGTCATCCTCACCGGTAATATCAATATTGACTCTCTACGGCCCATGCTTTGCAACTATCTGGCTACGTTGCCATCATTGAATCAGAAAGAGACGGTACGAGATAATCACACCGACATTCGCAAGGTAGACGAAACACATCGTTTTGTCAAAGTACAGCAAACACCTTCTACACTTGTTTCCATCTATTACTCGGCAGACATGAAATACAATGCCGACAATGACCTGAGACTCGATGTCTTATCACAAGTCATGCGGATGATTTATACCGAAAAAGTTCGTGAAGAGAAAGGTGGAACCTACGGAGTAAGTGTTCAAGGCGAACTCGACAGATACCCCACTCCCGATGCATTACTCAAGATCTCGTTTCGTACCGATCCTGCCAAATACAAACTACTCATACCTATTGTATATGACGAGTTGAAGAAAGTTGCCAAGCAAGGACCTGATATCAAGACGCTAGATAAAGTGAAGAAGTATTTGCTCAAGCAATACAATGAAAATACTCAAACCAATGGATATTGGGATTATATCGTGTACAACGAGCTATACTCCAATACTGACTTTGACACTGATTATACCAAAAAGGTAAGCAGTCTGAGCGTAAAAGATATCAAAGACTTTGCCGACAATCTACTCAAACAGAAACGACGCATAGAAGTCACGATGATGTCCGAGTAGTGAAGACATAACACAAATAGCCGGCTATTTATGCTATTGGCACTATACCAATCATAAATAGCCGGCTGCATTTATCTCAATACTATCTTATTTCAAATAGATATTGCTCACTTCTATCTCCCCATTGCCCTTGCAATGCACCGAATAGACTTCTCCTCTTTGAGGACGATTGCGTTCGCCGAAACAATCGAGAAGTTGATATTTCACTCCACGCCATTCAAAAAATCCAGGCCAATGCAAATGACCGGTAAACACATAGTCTACTTTGTAGTTTGCAAAAGTATCAATCAACTTATAGAATTCTTCTCGGGGGAAGTTGGAAGAATAACTTGCCAATCGTGATCGGAAGAAAGGATTGTGAGTATAAATCATGATGTGTCGACATGTTTCTTCGCTTTTTCCTAACAATTCGAGTACAGGTATTAAGAATTTATCATACTGCGTCTCACCAAGTGTGGCACAAGCCGAATCAAGGAAAATGTGAAGGTCATATTTTGGATTGCCCGAAGCATCGGTAAATGCCACAATCATCACATAAGTAGAACCACCAAACAAACTATAGAACATGGTCCATCCGTTACGAGTAATATCATGATTGCCCACTATGGTATAGAATTTCAATTCTTTATTGAAAGCAGTTTTATATTTTGCTTTGAAATCATTGAGCATCCAATCCACTTTAGAGAAAAATTCGGGTTGTGTATCAACGATATCACCCAATATGGAACAAAAGACATAAGGTTCGGTATGAGCCTTCTCCAAACTGTCGTTCACCATCAGACTGAAGAACTCACGTATTCTACCCAAGCTATCAACAACATGAGGATCGGAACCTAGCAGATAATAGTAATCGCCATCTTCTGTCTCATTATAATAATAACCGTTATTGCCTCGTACAGTATCGTTGGTCCAATAATATTGCGATTGTTTCACACGGTCTTCAACTACCGAACCGGCAACGAGCAGTCCCGTAGGTGACACTTTAGAGCATCCTGCCAGCAAAGAAGCTATGGCAAATGTCCCAAAAACAATAATATATCTAATCTTTACCATTTATATGTTGCTCCTATCTTAAAATAATATGCATATTTTGTTGCCAACTGACTGAGATTACCTGCTGGCTGTATATCGAATTCGCCAAATACAGCAAGTTTCTTATTAATCTTATACAATCCGTTGGGACCCCATATCACATTAAAATTTTCGAAATAAAAATCATCGTAATTGCGGACAAATAAGCCGGCATACCAATTGGCCGTCAACTTTCTGAAACGCAGATTCAATCCAAAAGCGGGGTTATAACCTTCCGTCTGATGCTCACCATAAGATGTATATGCAACAACGCAATTACCCAATTCTAGGTCGACATAATTGCTTTCGAACTTGGCAACTAAACGATAGACAAACTCATTGAGATGAAACTCCGAATAATCTGTCCAATTGATCTTACCCTTGGCATATAAATTCATAGTCTTATTAAGAGGCAAACGATACGAACCTTCCACATTAAGCGAAGAAAAGAAATTCTTGCGTTTAGAAGTGAAATAGATACCTCCTGTCACATCAATACGATCTGTGATATGCCGGGTATAAAGTCCTGAGATACCACAATTGCTGCCATATATGGTGCTACCGCCAGGGTTGATATAAAGCATAGCCTCATTCTTCTGAGCGTGAACACCTATGAAAGGAAAACAAAGCACACTCAGAAAAAATAAAGTTTTCAAAGATATTTTCATTTTACCGATAGGAAATTAGGTTCTATAAAATAATATGGATGAAGATGTTTGCTCAAGGACATTGAGTAGGTGACCAAGATCCACCCTTTGCCACGGCATTACAATAAGCCCTAATTGCATCAACAGACGAATGAGGACAATGGGATACCATGCTGGCTTTACACTTTATCACATCAGCTATACTTGAACCTCCTCCGGCAACTTGTGATAGTTCTTCATCATTCAATTCGCAACGCGAATTATTCTCATTAAGATGTTTCTTTATATTTGTCATTTTATCGTTGTTATTATTATTAATTAATCCTGTATATAAGTTGATATATAAAAATTTTATTCTCTCTGAAGAAAATAAAAAGCTCCAGTCACATCAAATGTTCACTCAAGGACAATGAGGAGATGATAAACGTCTTCCTTGTACTACCACGAGTGTGTTACAATAAGCCTTAATAGCATCGATACTAGAATTAGGACAATGAGCAATCAAAGAAGTTTTACACTGTAAAAGATCTTTAATGTTTCCTGCTCCACCAGCAACTTCCAATAATTCTTTATCATCCAGTTCGCTACGCAAACTTTCTTCTTTCAAATGCTTCTCTTTATCTTCTGTTTCCATCATTTTAGTTGTTAATAGTAATCTTGAATATTTTTATTTGATTAATGCGACAAGATATCGCAATGAGTTAAAAGCGGGGCGGATATATCATAGTTTTATGGACAATGAGACTTGTCCCATGAACCTCCACTACGCGCTATGTTCATACAATAATTTTTGATTGTATCCATATTTGATTGTGGGCAAGTTTTATTCAATATCCTAAAACAGTCCCAAGCTTTTTGCTTAATTGCAAAAAGTGATTCTCCACCTGATACTTTAAGTAATTCCTCGTCGCTTAGTTCGAAACTCGAATTGTGTCCGTCCAGATTTTCTTCTTTGTTTTCTGTTTTCATCGTCGTAATATTATTAAGAGTTAATCCTGTAAATATAATCTGATAGCACAAATTTAATTAAATTCTTGTAATGTTGGCATTTTAAAAGGTTTTTTTTTCATTATTTCCCGATTTCATGAACCTAATTATTAAAACAAATGAATAAACAACAAATATAAAAAGGCAAAAAATACGGATTAAAACTTGAAATCAACAAGAATACTTTGTTGATGGATAAAGAAGTATTCTAAAAATTAAGCTTGCATTTATTAAAATGCAAGCTTAATTTATTGAAATATAAGCTCTATTTTTTAAAACTAAAGCTTAATTCTTAGAAGTAATCAAGAAGCGACAAGTTTTATTACTTGTATCGACGACTTATTCTCCAAGTATCGACGATTAATTATTCAAGTATTGACTGATTTTATGAATATCAAGGCACGTTGTACGACAAAGAGAAGACGAATAAACATAATCTATAATAGCACTACTACCTGCTCTATCTATCACAATACCAAGCAGATTGCCACGTGCATCAAAGACGGGTGAACCGAGACTGCCATTTGTAACTGGCGAATCTGTTTGAAACGTATCGCCGGCAATTTGCAGTGCATGACCAAATGACAAACGCATCGTCTTGTTGGCATCGGGACAGAGCGAATCATGACCATTCTTCTCGAGCAGTGCTTCGGTATATAAGCGATAGTATTTGGACTGCTCTTGTTGCAGTTTCTGAAGTTTATCGGCAATGCGTGTAGCGTAGGTCAGGAAGTAGCTGATTGATATTTCGTAGAGTGGGTCGGCCACAAATGACTGAATAGAGACTGAGTCTACACCAGCTAGAAAACTATCTACTTTCTCACGGCTGCAGATGATAGATGCATCGAATGCCTTAGCTATGTAACTGTTCAAATCTCCCCCACTCTTCTTCACAGCGTCGAGCATCTGAACCGGTATAAACTGTTGATTTACCTTAGTAAGATAGCGAGAGAGCTGATCGGTAAACATCTGTCGCTGAACATCTTTATTGAACGTAGCGAAGAAAGTATCAACAAATGGACGGATGCGCTTCACCTCTTGCTTCACTGCGGCAGGTTTCAAGTTTTTGCTATGAAACATCTGCACCAACTTCTCGAACTTGCCGATAAAGGAAACAACATCCGAGCCACGACGCAGAGCATAATTGAAGAGCAGTTCGGCACGTTTGTAAGGTATCATAGCGGCATAGAGCTTCTCTTGATTGGCTATCACATCACCATATTTGGCACTACGAGCGGCATCTGCTTTGATCCATGCAGTGAGTGCCTCTTCTTGCTGCCGTTTTTCTGCTATAAGATGAGTCGCATCAATACCGTTGAGCACTCCGAGATTCTCTTCGTAACTCGATTTCAAATCAGAAAGAACCGGATTCAACCGCTTGGCTTCCGATGGATTGCTTTGGATAGCATCCGATAGATAGCCGATTCTATTCTTTAAGATTTCTATCTCCGTTGGAAGTTCGTCCTGTTTCATATAATCAATGGTGACAGATGGAATATACCACTTGGTACGAACAGGAAATCCCATCGTCATAACGTATTCGTTCTGCTGAAGCTTCGCCTTCGAGACAGCGGCATAAACATTGCCCGAAAGTGCGACGTTGGCCTTGTCGTAGCGAGCAGGCTGTTTGTCGGCTCCAACATAAGCGCGGAGCAAAGCATAGTCTTTGGACGAAGTATTCACCAATCTGATATCCTTATAAATATTGTAGACAGCAAGAATATATTGCCTACCTACCCAGAAAGACGAGATATAACCATCCTGACCTTTCGACTTCACATACTTGTCAATCAACCCTTTGGCATGCGCATTGATGGCATTGTTTCGTTCGCCAGACGCCATATTTTCTGTACCGGCAAGCAGTTCATTCGTCACATCTACAAGCTGAACCAATTGCGAAGCAAAGAGATTCTTGCAATAGATTTCTTCGTCGTTGCTATTTGCTACGAATGTACCGGCAGACTTACCATCTTTCTGAAGCGCCTCATCAATAAACTTGCTCAAAGGCTGATAGGCTGTCAGTATCAATCCCGTAGACGATACAAAAGTACCGGTTGCGAAGAAGCTGAACTTATCGCGATATTCGGAAATGCCCAGTACCTTATCTTTAAGGCACACCTTATTTATATTGTAGATATCGGCTGCAGACAGTTTCAATCCGGCTTTCTTCATGGCCGACAGACGAGTAGAGATGTTCATAGGATTCCACATTCCGCCATCGGCATGAATCATGGGAAGACAGATGAACAGTGATACTATCAGTATATATAATTTTTTCATATCAATAAATTGCTAAATAATGAATAAAGGAATAAACAATGTTGGGGCTCACAAATATCAATAGTTCTTCGCCATACGAAGTAGCAATTGATAGTGCGCCTTGTCCGTTTTGGCGGTTGATATCTTATTGGACAACCGGCTGACAACAGCAGCGAGTTGCGAATAGGCTGCCGAAGCCCATACGTTTGTAGCATACGACTTGCTTTTGTCTTTCGGATCGACAGATAAAGCCGAAGATGCCAACGACACCAAATTTTCTACATATCGCATCTGCAGATTCTTGTCGCAGCTAGTGAGCGAAGTGTGCAACGTATTGTTCCATAGGGCAGTATCTATATCTCGCAGATAAGCCTGAGGTGTATAGCCCGATGCCTTCTCATTGTCGAGAATGCGTGAAGTGATAATCAATCCCAGCAGATTGTCCATAATATCATTCTGCCATTTGATGATTTCATTATCAGAAGATTCTACCAAACGAGTAACCTGCACCGGTGTCAACCATCCGGGAGCCTCGACCATTGTTTTAAACAGATAAGCAATCGTTTCCTGCTGTTTGGACTTCGCCACTACTACCGACATGGACTTGTGCTGACCATAGGTGCCACGATAGTTATAGACGCCACCGACATACGATAATGGCAAGGAGGTGATTTTGGTAAACTGTTTCACTACATCGTCATAACGAGACTTGAGCAAATCTAACGAACCGCCTTTGCTGACCGACCATTCTACCAGATGATTCATGATATATTGTAGATTGGCAACACCATAACGAGCAGACTTCACAAGGTCGTCGCCCAATGCATCCGACTGCGAAGCAGGATCGGGCAATACAGGAGATATCGTTGCCGAAGAGAATTGATACATTGGATTGCTAGCCACTGTTTTGTTCAACCACTGACTGAGCGTATTCGATTCTTCTTCTGCAGAAGC
>DAIUBN010000106.1:0-10654 GCA_036846645.1 Bacteroidaceae bacterium
CAATTGCCAAAGTCGTCGAACAGTGCACGCACCTTTACCCCCTCTTTGACCTTCTGTGCAAGCAATTCGAACAAGGCACCGGCGATAGAATCGTTGCGGAAATTGAAGTATTCGAGATGAACAAACTTTTTGGCTTTACGAATCTCGTTGAAGAGGTCGGTAAACTTCTCTCGTCCGCTCTCCAATATATTAATGTAATTGTTATCGGATATCTTGATGCCCTCACCAAGAAGATAATGTTTGACAATAGAATCGGAAGACTGAGTTTGAAGTGTATCAACAGAACTACCTTCACAAATAGTATTTGTGACATGAGATGTTGTATGATGTCCTTGCGCGGAAGTAGCAGATACAATTAATACAATGATAAGAATTGCAAGATATCGCATTCGCAATTTGAGCTCACTAAAATTCATTGTGCAAAGGTAGCACTTGGCACGCTAACTACAAAAAGTTAAATGTTATTTTTGGTTAGACTAGTCATCAACATGCTGCCAGGCCATTCTGATGGTGAAGAAAGAAGCCACACAGAAGAGCACGATAAATGTCTTCAGGTCGATATTGATGAATTGGAAATGCTGAACGGCATAGACGAACAGATTGCGCAACAGCTCGACAACAGCCTGCAAACCATCGAATATGAAAAACAAAAAGACACTCACGACAACAGCTATCGCATTGAGCAGTTGGGCCGCACGGTTGTGACTGCGAGGCAAACTACGCATCACCCTACGAGAGAAACCGTTGTCGGGAATCTCCTGTCTGCTGGCATCCATAAATTGTTTCAATATGTCATTATCTTCTGTCTTCATATCCATTGCTTTTTAAATAGGTCGTCATTTTTTCTTTTCCCCTTGACAAATGCGATTTCACTGTCCCTTGTGGGAATCCCGTGACCTGCGCAATCTTGTCAATTGTCATATCCTCCATATAGAAGAGAGTAATACAAGTGCGCTCGGCATCTTTCAATGTACGAAGAGCATTGTATACATCCATCTTGCTGCTCAGGCTCGCTTGTTCTACATTATATTCGCTATCTACCTGAGTCGTCTCCAATTCGGAAGTTTCTTTCTGGCTGCGAAGATAATCATAAAATTGATTATATCCAATTCTAAATAGCCAAGTTGAGAATCCCGACATATTTTTAAAAGAAGACAGACTGGTATAAGCTTTGATAAACGTATCTTGAGCCAAGTCGTCGCTAAGCTGGGTATCACCGCAAGTAAGATTCAGGAAAAAGCGTCGCAAGGGAGACTGATATTTCACTACCAGTTTGTCGAAAGCTCGCTTATTCCCGAACGCAACTACTTGAGCAATTAACGATATGTCGCTTATCTGACCCATCAGTACTTATTCAGCGGCTCTATCGTCTGATTTTACATTATATGAACTATCTTCACTTTGTTTTGCCGTTTCTTCTTTTACAGCCTCATCCTTTTTATCTTCTTTAGGAGCGGCAGTCGACTCTGTTGGCTGATTGAAACCATTCATCATCTCCCTATCTTTACGATGCTCGATAGATGTATACCAACGTCCTATACCAATAAACATCACCAGAAGTCCGATACACCCCACACCGAAAGAACCCGTGATGGCCCATAAGAAAATGAATAATCCCAATCCCAAGAAAGTATTCTGTATTCCCTTATCTCGTTCGGCAGTACTGAAATTGGTAGCCCTACCCGGCTTTACACCAGATTGCTGCGCAGAAGGAGCTTCACCGACAAACACCCCTTCGGGCAATGGCTTGCCGGCTTCGAGTGCTTTCTCTGCAAGGCGATACTTAGCCTGACGATTCTTATAACGGAAATAGAAAATCAGGAAGAGAATCAAACCGATGAGCAAGCATCCACATATAGTCCCGATAATCGGTATCAGCATAACCATTGATACAGCCGGACTTTTGGCAACACCATTAATCAAATTGCCGTAAGCATCGATATCATCGCTGTCTGTGTTATCGGTAGCGTCATTGTCGTCTGTCGACGATTGGTCTACTGAATCAACATACGTTGCATCTCCCGAAGCATCGGTTGCGGTAGTATCGCTCGTATCTTTTGTAGGAATAGGATCTTGAGTCGCCTCAATCTTAACTTTTACCTGATTGTGTTTCGCAGCCCATGCGACTGATGTTCCGCAAACAACTGCTAAAAGCAGCATCGTACATACAATAAATTTTTTCATATCTTTCGTGTTTTATATTTTTCTTATTTTATCTTTAGACGTAAGTTAGTGGCTTCAAAGTTGCAAATAGATGAAAAAAATTCGATATTTGCACAATATTTTTTGAAAAAGATGAATCTTCCAGCTGATTTTACCTCTTATACCCGTTCTTTAATGGGCGACGAACTGTTCAATACCCTGCAAGCAGCTCTTGAGCAGCCGCAACCGGTGAGCATACGTCTCAACGATAAGTTGATGCCGCACTTTGCCGAACATATTAATAATGTAGTGCCTTGGTGCAAAGAGGGCAGGTATCTCGGCAAACGTCCCAACTTCACTTTCGACCCACTGCTACATATCGGTGCATACTATGTCCAGGAAGCATCGTCGATGTTTGTGGGCAGAGCCGTGAAAGAATATGTGAAAGAGCCCGTCGTGGCACTCGACCTTTGCGCCGCTCCCGGAGGTAAATCCACTCATCTGTCGAGCGTGCTACCAGAAGGTAGTCTACTCGTCTCTAACGAAATCAACCGTCAGCGTGCACAGATTCTTGCCGAAAATATCTCGAAATGGGGTAACGACAATGTAATAGTGACCAGCAGCCAGCCTAAAGATTTCAGACATTTGCACCAGCTTTTCGACTTGCTGCTCTGCGATATGCCCTGCTCGGGCGAAGGCATGTTTCGCAAAGACGAAGGAGCCATTCGCGAATGGAGCAAAGAGAATGTAGTAATGTGTGCCGACCGTCAGCGGAGCATACTCAACGACTGCTGGAACTGTCTTGCACCCGGCGGCATACTGATTTACAGCACCTGTACTTTCAACACGCTGGAAAACGAAGAGAACATCAGCTGGATAGTGAACGAACTCGGTGCCGAAGTGTTGAGCGTACCGACTGAAGAAAGCTGGCATATCACCTGCAATCTACTTAAAGGAACTGACTTCCCAGTTTATCGTTTCTTGCCCGGACGCACTCAAGGCGAAGGATTCTTCTTAGCCATTCTTCGCAAGAACGGCGAGAAGAGCAAAAATAGAGACAAGAAATACAAAGAAGACAAGAAGAAGCTCAAGCCCATTGCAGGCATCAAGGAGCTGATGATAAAAGCCAATAGCTATATTAATAATGGAGAGCACTACAAGCTCTCTACAGACGGTACAACGATATCTGCCATATCGAAAGACTATACCGGCATCGTTTGCGCCCTCGAAAAAGAGCTACACATCCTACATAGCGGCACCGTAATAGGCGAAATCAGGGGACACGATTTGATACCTTCGCAAGCCCTCGCCCTCAGCAAGATATTCAATAGAGAGCGGTTTGCCTCGCAAGAAATAAGTTACGAGCAAGCCATCACTTATCTACGTCGTGAATCTATCTTGCTCGAGCCCGATACCCCTCACGGATGTGTGCTTCTCACCTATCACAACGTTCCACTCGGCTTTGTGAAAAACATGGGCAACCGCACCAACAACCTTTATCCACAAGAGTGGCGCATCCGAAGTGGATACAATCCAGAAGAGAAAGTGGAGATTTTCCATATATCCAATGCTGACTAAAATCAACGATTTTGAGCACGTCAATTTTCAATTATAAGTAATGATAAAAGGTATTGAATAATCGTATTATTACGAAGGGTATATGAAAAGAATAGTTAGAGACTAAAAATATTTCTCCATACTGAAAAACTTTAGTAAAAATATCGAGATATTTCAGTGTACAAAAAAGAATCGCCCTCTACTAACGGACGATTCTTTTTCTGTACACTAAATATATTAGTATAGTATCTACTATATCATTCTATCAATGCTGCAGCAGGTACGGTAAGTGCATCTTTTATCTTATCGTAAGGAACGGTAAATGTAGGCATGCCGGCAGCATAGCAGGCTATTTCGTATTGAGCATAGACAAACTTCACGCCTTCTTTTGTAAAATAGGGAGCAGCTTGTGGCAACGGCAATACATAGATTTGGTCGGGACTGAGCAGATTGTCCTTCAGCTCATCGTCTGTTTTGACTTTGAAATATTGTTTCAGACCAGCCTTTATCAATTCTTGAACTTTAGAGAAACGGCTCTCCAATTTAAAGATATCCCAGCCAAACTTACGACCGTCAGTTTTGCGGAATGTAGCACCCTCGAGGGTAGCGCCACCATGGGCACCGCCGTAATAAGAATAAGAAGAAGCTTCGTAGGTGACGAATTTGTTGGTCTCGTATTTTTTACGAATATTCATCTGGCTCTCTTGTTGCATACCCGGTTCTATCTCTTTTAAGAAAACTCTCATGGTATCCATGGCTGCGCTACCATAGAAATCGACCAAAGAGTCGCCCTTATCGTAGCTTCCTTTATAGAATCCACCCATTTCTTCACTAATCCATTCGCGAACAATCTGGACCAATGCCGGATTTCCCTGAGTTGGATAATCGGCCACAAAGTTTACTTTAGATGCTTTCTCTACCTTATTATATTTAATAGAATCGGTAGCAAAAGCGACATCTTGTTTTTTGTCGGTACAGTTGGTAGTCAGGAACAACGATGCGAACAATGCAAATACAACACACAATACAAGTAAAAATTTCTTCATCATAATTTAAATATAGTTAGTTGATAAAGTGCAAATATAAAAAAACTAGCTAAGAAACCTAGCTCTTACTGCGTTAATTTTGGTTCTTATAACTCAATATCTACAAAGCCCATGCTATTGTCTTTCAAAGAATACAGATGACTACCCGACTGATATAGTTGCCCCTTTAGATGATCAACAGTATGCAAACGCCGTCCTTTATCGTCAATAATAATGAGTTTGCCAAGCCCGTTCTCGAGCACTTTCTTCTTGTTATATCGGGCTATCACCATTCGGTAGCTAGCATTGGGATAGGCATTGACCACCCTCATATCTTGCGGATCTAACGCACAGATAGTACCATTGCTTGTATAGACTATTAGCAGACTATCTGATGGCAGTTTATGATATTGCAAACTATCTGTAGCATCGAGCACATAAGTCTCATAGTTTTGCATTCCTCTGAGTGTGCCATACTTATTCACATCCCATGAAACAGTATTGATAGTGGCATGTGGAGAATTGCGGTGACTTGCAATCTTATCACCGAACAATAGATAATGAGTATCGCCCATCGCGAAGAAAGCTAACATCGTCGTATTAGCATCTGACATCTGAGTGAGATAAAGCTGTTTGCCGGTCTGTTTGTTGAAAGCGGCTACAAAAGGATAACCTTCGTGCCGATACATCCAATCGGAACCTACACCATAGTTGATCATATAGACATTGAGTGAATCGATAGAAATATGAGACAGCGAAGCCGATTTTTTGGGAAGCGGAGTAGACCATACTTCATTAAGTTTTTTGTCGAGACAGAATATCTTTTCACGATCTACCATATAATAATTGGAATCTCTGAATATCAAGTTGGACAATGCTTTGGTTCCCTTCAACGACCAAGAAGAAACAGCATCTATACGATGAGTCTCGATTTTGCCTGTAGGCAAATAGATATTCTGTATTCCCTGATTGGAAGCGACACAAATCACAGAATCATTGAGATAGTCAAACTGATTCCACTGTCCCGCAATAGCCTTCTTTGCCGACCAGCGCAGCTTGCCAGTCTTTATATCGTAATAAGAGAGCTTCGTTTCGAGAAAAGCCGACGTTTCTGTCATGAATAAACCACTATGACGAGGATCGAGTCCGCAATAAAAGCCTTTCGTACTCCAAAGAGACTCCCCTGTTTTGTAATCAATCAACTCTAGTCCAGCCCAAAAAGGGCGAGATTTGGACCACAATATTCCTTCCGGAAGCGTCATCAAGTTAGAATTTTCTTGAGACATCTTCCATTCTGGTTTCTGAGTTTGAAGATTGTACATTTCTAGATTAGCTTTGTAGAACGAACGTTTTCCATTTTTCTTGTAGACTGCCGTAGACAATAGTATTCGCTGATTTTTTAAACAAGTATCAACATAGAGTCTGTAGACTGTGTCTTGTAGATTATAGGTTGTAATTTTAATCTGAGCAGATGAGAAGATTGAAAAGAGGCACAACACACAAGTAATAAACGTAAATCGAATTGTTTTCATAATTATATTAGGCTTATGGCCTTATAAGGCTTATAGAATATATAGAACAATTAAAAAGAGAGCTGCCCTACTTTTGGGGGTAGCTCTCTATTCTATGATTAGTTATTTTCCGGACGAAGTTTGCGAACAACTTCACCGGTGCGCCACATTTCGCTGTCGTGAAGAGCTTTTAGTTCTGCATTCAGTTTCTCACGATAATCGGCTTTAGAGTTGCTATCGATAGAAATCTGAGCTTCGTTGCCTGTCTTTACAGAGTTATAGAGTTTCTCGAATACTGGCTTAGTAGCATCGTGGAACGGGCCCATCCAGTCGAGAGCGCCACGTTGAGCTGTTGTAGAGCAATTGGCATACATCCAATCCATACCATTCTTTGCGAAGAGAGGCATCAATGACTGAGTGAGTTCCTCTACTGTCTCGTTGAAAGCTTCAGAAGGAGAGTGACCATTCTCACGAAGTGTCTCAAACTGAGCAAGCAACAGACCTTGGATAGCACCCATCAAAGTACCACGTTCACCGGTAAGATCGGACCATGTTTCTTTCTTGAAAGTAGTCTCGAACATATAGCCGGAACCAACACCGATACCAAGAGCCATTGTACGTTCACGAGCTTTGCCGGTAGCATCTTGATAGATTGCGAAAGAAGAGTTGATGCCACGTCCTTCGAGGAAGAGAGAACGAAGAGATGTACCAGAACCTTTAGGAGCGACCATGATAACATCTACATCCTTAGGAGGAACAATGCCGGTGCGGTCGCTGAAAGTAATGGCAAAACCATGAGAGAAATACAATGCCTTGCCTGCGGTAAGGTTTGCTTTCACTGTAGGCCATACCTCGATTTGTGCTGCATCAGACAGCAAATATTCGATGATAGTGGCACGTTTGCAAGCCTCTTCAATACTGAACAGTGTTTCGCCTGGCACCCAACCATCTTTCACTGCTTTGTCGAATGTCTTACCTTGACGCTGACCAACGATAACGTTGAAGCCATTGTCGCGTAAGTTCATTGACTGACCGGGGCCCTGAATACCATAACCGAGTACAGCAATTGTTTCGTTTTTCAATACTTCACGTGCTTTCTCTAATGAAAACTCTTCGCGGGTCTCTACATTTTCTACAACCCCGCCAAAATTAATTTTTGCCATTTTGTTTTGTTTGTTTTGTGCAGTCCTAAATTTGTACGCCCTCAGGGGCACGAACATTATTACTGCGGATTAATAATTTTAATTATATATGTTTTAGTCAAATACTACTTTTGAACGGCAAACCACCTCGTCACCATTCTTTTTTATCTCTACATTATATATATCGCCTGCACCGTCGTTGTTCTCTTCCGAACGGAAGAAATCGAGTCTGTCGCCAAAATAACTTTCGGCAACATAGGCTATTTCGAATCTACGAAGTTGCTTTTCTTTAAAGAGCGATATTGGGAAAAGATCGAGTACATGTTCTATATACCTCACACTATTGACATGACCGTTGATATCTACATCGCTATAGACAATCTGATGCGAGAAGACCTGTTCTCCACCATCTTTCAGTGTGATGCGAGAAGGACGGTCGACAGGGCAAGGTACATCTTTCGTAATATAATCGTTGATATGTCCTTCGTGAAGAGTCAACAAATCGGCAGGACGACGAGTCTTCATATCAATCATTGCCCAGATAGAACGCACGAAACCTATCTTCTTGCCATCTTTGTTGATGATGGCGAAATTACGGTCGGTGAACAAACGGTAAACATTTTCCACCCACGTCTCTATAGAGAACTTTTCGTACTGATAGGGCATCTCGTACATTTCGACTGCCAAACGTGACAGTACCCAGGTATAATTCGATTCGTTGAGACTGGCTATTCCGAAGCCACGCTCGGCAGCATGGAAACCAGCACAATTGAGCAGGCAGTTACCCAACACACCCATTGTGAGATGTCCACTAAAGTCTACCCAAAAAGGTTCGGCTACAAACTCGTACCTTCCAATTTTGTTTTCTTCGCTCATATCTATTATGTTGTTTTAAGAGTTAGCATTCATCGAGCGGTAGTCCTCTTCGCGCTTCTGGAGAAACTCATTGACTTTCTCGTAATAGCTCGTGGTGACGGCTACCCTACCCGACCTTACAAACTGCAAAACTACATGATATTTTTGAAGTTCATCGTGCAATGCCGATATTTCTTCGCTTGTTCCTGTCTTGACGAGAACAACAAACACACTGTTCACCTCTAATAAATTGGCACCATATTGACTCATAATCTTCAATACTTTGGGCTCGGCATGAAACTCCGGCATTGAAAGTTTGAAGAGTGCCACCTCGTAAGAGAATATCTGATCATCGGTGAAATAATGTGCCGAAATGACATCTACTTTCTTCTCAATCAGCTTAGCTATCTTTTCGATATCTTCTTCTTCGGCATAGGCTGTGATGGTATACTTATGAAGGCCCTGTATCGATGAAGCCGACACATTGAGACTCTCTATATTGACCTGCAAACGGGTGAAAACTGCGGTAATCTGATTCAATAGACCGGCAACATTCTCTGAATGTACAATTAATGTATATAGTTTATTTTTCATCTGTTTATTGCTTATTACATTTCCATTATCATGTGATCTACCGGACTTCCCGGAGGCGTCATCGGCAATACATTTCCTTCTTCTTCAACACATACTTCGAGCAAGAACGGCCCATCCGTCTTCAACATCTCGTCTATCGCTCCACTTAGTTCGACACGTTCTGATACCCTCTTCGAAGAAATGCCATAGGCAGCTGCGATGGCAGGGAAATCAGGATTGAGCATTGGAGTGAACGAATAATTATGATTGAAGAACATGGCCTGCCACTGTCGCACATTACCTAAGTAATTGTTATTGAGAAGTATCATCTTGACAGGAGATCTTTGCTCCATCAACGTACCGAACTCTTGCAAGTTCATTTGTATACCCCCATCACCGGTGAACAGACATACCGTACGCCCCGGCTGAGCAAATGTTGCTCCGATAGCAGCCGGCAGACCGAATCCCATTGTTCCGGCACCGCCCGAAGTGAGTATACTATAAGGTCTGACATACTTGAAATAACGGGCAGCCATCAACTGATTCTGACCGACATCGGTCACCATAATTGCATCATGATGAGTAGCTTCGCTCACGGCATTAACCACCTCTCCCATTTTTATCGCTCCCTCTTGCGAACGGAGTTCTTTCTTGATGACTTTCTCTATTTCTTCCTTTTTGTATGGCTCGAAACTCTTTTTCCAATCGGTATGATCGGCTTTGTTGAGCAGTGCTGTAACAGCAGTCAGTGTTTTGCGGCAATCGCCCAATACAGCAACATCTGCATGAACACTCTTATTGATTTCGGCAGGATCGATATCAAAATGAATCACCTTTGCCTGTTTAGCATAAGTAGAGAGTTTACCCGTCACCCTATCGTCGAAACGCATACCAACAGAAATGAGCACATCGCATTCGTTGGTTTTGATATTCGTGGCCAGCTGACCATGCATACCAAGCATTCCCATATAGAGCGGATCATCAGAAGGTAATACCGACAATCCAAGCATTGTAGAACCTACGGGCAAATCTGCCTTGTGGACAAATGCTTTGAACTCTTCTACCGCATTACCAATTTCAATACCATGACCTGCAAGAACGAATGGATGTTTAGCGTTATTGATCAGCTGAGCTGCCTCAGCGATAGCGTCATCGTTAATCTCTGGCTCGGGAACATATCCTCTAACGAAATCAACTTTCGTTGGCAGATAGTCGGTCATATCAGTTTGCGAATTCTTTGTAAAATCGAGAACTACCGGCCCGGGGCGACCACTCTTTGCGATATAGAAAGCCCGAGCCACAGCCCAAGCCACATCGGCAGCCGAACGAATCTGATAACTCCATTTGGTGATAGGCTGAGTGATGCCAACAAAATCTACTTCTTGGAAGGCATCCATACCGAGAGCAGTAGTACCTACCTGGCCGGCAATAACCACAATCGGAGTACTATCTATCATGGCATCAGCAATACCAGTCACAGTATTAGTGGCACCAGGCCCACTTGTCACCAGGCAGACACCGACCTTACCCGAAGAACGGGCAAAGCCCTCGGCAGCATGTGTGGCAGCCTGTTCGTGGCGCACCAGAATATGATTCAGCACCTTATTGCCATAAAGGGCATCATAAACCGGCATGATGGCACCACCTGGATAGCCAAACATCGTTTTAACTCCTTGATATTCTAAAGAACGGATCAGTGCTTCCGCTCCGGTGATGCGGATAGGCTTCGCACCCTCTTCGTAATGAATTTTGTCTGTCGCTTTCATTTTGTTTGTTATCTCTTTACCTAAATTTATATCATTCGAACAGCACCCTTATCGGCAGAGCTTACCAACGATGCATAAGCCTG
>DAIUBN010000107.1:0-10566 GCA_036846645.1 Bacteroidaceae bacterium
ATACCATACACTCATGACATATAATCGTCCTATCTTACTATCATTACTATTTCTTATTATTTCGATCTATTCTAATGGTCAAAATCAAACTGTAAATCTTTCGGGCCAACGTCCTTATGAGATGAAGCCGGATATTAGAAAATCAACAATTGACTTTACAGATTGCACACTATGGAATATTAATGCTCAAGGTTGTGAAGCAGAACTCAAAAAGAGCAATCAACAGATAGTCACTACAGATTATTCTGGAATGGTTACATATCGGACTAATCAGAAACAAGCCTCTATTTATTTGGCTTTGAATAAACCAATATCGATGAAAAAGAATTGGGATTGTCTGGATTTATGGACTTATGCGGATCATTGGTTTTGGGGCGAACCTTCGTTCGATACGGCAATGCAACTATATGCTGTATTTTCTGATAAAAACGGTAAAACACATGAAATCAACTGGGTACAAAGTGGTTATCCTATGTTTGCCCATAAATATTGGTTTCTGAATCATTTAAAATTAAATAATAATAATCAATCGTTCGACTATTTTCTAGGTATTAAACTAAAAGGTAACAGTACAGATGTAGGAACGCAACACAAACTTTTCTTTAGCAGCTTATATATATATGAGGAAAACTTGAAGCCTCTGACATTTAAACCCTTCCCTACTGTTTTGCCTTTCCCTTGTAGGAAAGAGACAATCATACCTATTAATAATGATAAAAATTATAGCAATACTATTACTAAACGAAACGAACAATACGTTTTTACTTATAAGACTCACAACACAAACATTCAATATATAATTCCAGTTCCAAACCCTTTGGGTAATGTTGATATTCTATTGAATGGTGAAGTGAAACAAAACTTGCACCATCGTTCATTGATATTCGAGAATGGCGACACCGCATCTCTTCAGGCTAAAAAGGCAGTTATCAATAACGATACTCTTTTTATTGATTGTTATGCAAAGTACAAATCGAAGATGGTCAAATTCTTGGTTTGGTATACAATTAAGCAGAAGTCTTTGATCATGAATATAAAAGAAATTGGGAAAAATGGTGTTGTCAGTACTCTCTCTTCCGGTATTATAACAAAAGATAAAGGTATTGTAACTTTGATACCATTCTTTAAATATAATAACTCAGATCGTCCTTCTGTGTTGTATCAGAACGGACTCTTCTATTTTGCTATGTTCGATTGGTATCATACCAATGCATCGGCCATAACAATGGGTAAGACTTTACCCAATAACTACTCTTCTGGTTCGGTGGTTTATACACCTAAAACGAATTCTGTGAGGAATTTGTTAGATGAGAAGCTATTTATTACCGCTTCTGCCGATGTTCAAGAAGTGCTACCTACGATTGATAATCCGGCCTCTCCAATGCGTTCTGCTCAGGCTGACCGATTGTGGGCTATCAATGGTGGTACGAATCTTGATACGTTGAGCCATTATGTCACAACATTGAGAAGTCGAGGCGTAGAGAAGGCTACTATCCGTTATCACGAAGGTTTCTGGAGAGCGGGTGGCGAAAGTTATACTTTCAGATTGGTCCCCAATCCTGAATTGGGAGTCGAAAAGATTAGAGATTATGTGAAGTTCGTCAAGAGCAATGACTGGCGGGTAGGACTATATAGTAATTATACCGATATGGCACCCGTTAATTCTCTTTGGAATCCCGATTGGATGAAACAAGATCCAAATGGGCAATGGGAAGTTTCGTGGGCTCGGTGTTATGCTCCAAAGCCTCAGATAGCTTGGGAACAAGAGGCAATTCTGGCACCACAGATTCATAAATTATTCGATACCAATCATTCCTATTGTGATGTACATACCGCTATTTCGCCTATCACTCGTGTTGATTATGATTATCGGGTCCCAGAAGCAGGCATGATGAAGGGGGTAATCAAAAGATATGGTATGTTGCTGATGAACGAAAGAAAGGCTTATGACGGGCCTGTTTATTCTGAAGGCGGTAACCATTGGTGGTATGCTGGTTTGACAGATGGCAATTATGCTAATGATGATTTATTGCATTTACCTGTATTCCCTGATTTTAGTTTGTTGAAGATTCATCCTCTTGAAATGGACGCGGCTAATACGGGAGAAGGCTATCAGTATATTTGCTATGCATTGGCTTATGGAAATATTGGTATCTTGTCTGAGAAAATAGATGCTATTCGTCGTTATGCTTTCTTACAGCCTATTCAAAACGAATATGTGATGATTCCAGTCAAGAGTATTGGCTATTACGACGGCCATGAGTTTTGTAATTCTTCTGATGCAATCAAAAAAGGTTTGGTTGATAAACCTCTTCTGAGGATTGAATACCAATCAGGATTTATAACTTATATTAATTTTGGCGAACAACCAGAAGAAATAGCATGTAACGGAGTGAACTATAAGTTGCCGAAAAATGGATTCTATGCTTGTTCTGCAAATGGGAAATTACATTCTTCATCGGTAATTGCTAACAACGGAAAGAGACATGATGTAGTGTATGGCGATGATCTATATTATCTTAACACAGATGGTGAATATATAAATGATGAACTTGGAGGTAGAGGCAATTATATGTTGAAGAAAGAAAAGTTTGGATGGCAGATCATACCTCTTGAAGGTGATATCGATTTCGATTTTGATTTGTCTCTGTTGAATTTGGGAAGTCAGAAAGTTAAAATCGTGGTGTTGGATGAGAAAGATAAAACTTTGAATGAACTACCGGAACAATTTAGTAAGAGGGTGAAGTTTGCTCATGACAAGGCAAATTATAAGTATGCCATTATCCCCTGCGAATAAATATATTTAGGTTTCAGTACTGAATGTTGTTTGGAGATACTTTAGTCGAATGTCTTCCCTGCAAGTTTGATGACTGTCTCTCTATACGTTATATATTATTAATTTTAATTTTTAGTTTCTTTTGTTAGGCTATGTAGAATTATTGCTAACTTTATAGTCCTAATAACTAACTTACAATTCTAACGACATGAAGAGATTTCTTTTTGGTGCATTATTACTACTATGCACTGTGTCATCTTGGGCACAGAATGATGATTCAAAACTATTGGCACCTACTCCTCCTATGGGTTGGATGACCTGGAATATGTTTGGTGTAAATATCAACGAACAACTGATTCGTGAGATGGCAGATGCTATGGTTGATGGAGGATTCCTGGCTGCAGGCTATCAATATGTTTATATCGACGATGGCTGGCAAGGTGGACGTGATAATAAGAATAATATCATACCCGATCCGAAGAAGTTCCCTTCCGGAATAAAAGCTCTTGCAGATTATGTTCATTCTAAAGGTCTAAAATTGGGTATTTACTCTGATGCTGCCCAGCTCACTTGTGGTGGGTATACTGCCAGTTTGGGCTTTGAAATACAAGATGCAAAAACCTTTGCAGGGTGGGGTATTGATTATTTAAAATACGACTATTGTGGCGCTCCCGAAGATGTTGAGACCGCTCAAGTTAGATATAAAGCTATTGCTGATGCTTTAAGACAGAGTGGTCGTGACATATCTCTGGGTATCTGTGAGTGGGGTCCACGCAAACCTTGGTTGTGGGCTTCAAAAGTTGGTGGTCAGCTTTGGCGTACTACTTTTGATGTTCGTGATAAATGGATTGATATGAAGGACGGTGGTCTTGGTGTTCTCGATATCATTAATCAAACTGCCGATCTATATTCTTATGCTCGTCCTGGTGCTTGGAATGATATGGATATGCTGGTTGTTGGATTGAATGGAAAGGGTGGTCCTGCAAGTGACCTTAATAGTCATGGCTGTTCTGACACTGAATATGAAACACAGATGAGTATGTGGTGTATGATGTGCTCTCCTTTGGCGATGACCAATGATCTCCGTAAAGCTACTCCAGCTGATAAACGTATCTTATTGAACAAGGAAATCATTACAGTCAATCAAGATGTATTGGGCAAACCTGCAGAGCCCAAAATGCGTAATAATGATTATCAGGTTTATTTGAAGCAACTCTCTGGTGGTAAATATGCATTGGCTGTTCTCAATATATCTGATAAACCGATGAAGATTACCGTCCCATTTGCTCAGATCGGACTTAATGGCAAGTATAGTCTTCGTGATGTGTGGCAACATAAGGATATTGCAAAAAATGCCAAGAAATGGCAAGGATTGGTGCAAAGTCACCAGACTAAAGTCTTTGTGATGAAATAAATGCTTTCATAATATTTAATGATCTTGATTATACAATTTAAGTAAAACATGATGAAACGCTATCATTTTATACCTTTATTATTTGTTGCCGCCTGTTTCAGTACTCTGTCGGCACAAACGATAAAACAAACGAATAAACCTCTGACAATTTGGTTTGATACTCCTACCACACTTCAAGGTAGGGCGGTTTGGTTTGGTGGTCGTCCTGATATGTGGAAGAGCGAAAGTAAGCCCGAAACTGCTGGCGATGCTATGAAGAATCCCGATTCTAGTTGGGAAACGCAGTCTCTTCCGTTAGGTAATGGCTTTATCGGCGCCAATGTACTTGGTTCTGTAGAAGCCGAACGAATAACTTTTAATGAGAAGACTTTGTGGCGTGGTGGTCCCAATACTTCCAAAGGTGCCGATTATTATTGGAATGTCAATAAAGAGTCGGCTCATGTCCTAGCTGATATCCGTAAGGCTTTTGCTGTTGGTGATGATAAGAAAGCTGATTTACTGACTAGAAAGAACTTTAATAGTACCGTTCCTTATAGTGCAGCAGATGAGAAACCGTTTCGTTTTGGTAATTTCACTACTGCTGGCGAATTTTATATAGAAACGGGACTTAGTGCTGTTGGAATGGGCAATTATTGTCGCTCACTCTCTCTTGATTCAGCACTAGCTACAGTGCGGTTCAATAAAGATGGAGTGAATTATCGTCGCAACTATTTTATTTCTTATCCGGCGAATATGATGGTTGTCCGTTTTACCGCTGATAAGAAGGCTATGCAGAATCTTACATTCAGCTATGCTCCAAATCCATTACTCATTGGAAGTATGAAGGCCGATGGGAATGATGGATTGGTCTTTTCATCTAGACTGGATAATAACGATATGGCATTTACCATCAGAATTAAAGCCGAACTCAAAGGCGGAACATTGTCAAATACTGATGGCCGGTTGGTTGTGAAGGGTGCAGATGAGGTCGTTTTCTATATTGTTGCGGCTACAGACTATAAAATGAATTTCAATCCTGATTATAAAGATCCGAAAACATACGTTGGCGTCGATCCCGATATAACAACTCGCCGACTGATGGATAAAGGTTCAGCGCAAGGCTATGATTTGGCTTTCACAACTCATTATAAAGATTACTCCAATCTTTTTGATCGCGTGAAGCTGAATATCGCTTCTGATGATGAATGGACAGATATACCAACTGGCAAGAGATTGGAAGATTATCGTAAAGGTAAAGCCGACCATTATCTAGAAATGATGTATTATCAGTTCGGTCGTTATCTGCTGATTGCCAGTTCTCGTCCTGGAAGTATGCCAGCCAATCTTCAAGGTATATGGCACAATAATGTTGATGGCCCATGGCGAATTGATTACCATAACAATATCAATATTCAAATGAATTATTGGCCGGTCTTTTCTGCCAATCTTGGCGAGTGTAACAAACCTCTTGTTGATTTCATCCTTAGTCAGGTGAAACCTGGTGAAAGAACAGCAAAGGCCTACTTTGGTACAAGAGGATGGACTACGTCAATTTCTTCGAATATTTTCGGTTTCACTACTCCTCTTTCGAGTGAGGATATGTCGTGGAACTTCTCACCGATGGCTGGACCGTGGTTGGCTACTCATATTTGGGAATGCTACGATTATTCCAGAGATTTGAAGTTCCTTAAAGATACAGGTTATGACATTATAAAAGGTGCGGCCGATTTTGCTACTGATTATTTGTGGCATAAGCCTAATGGCGTTTATACTGCAGCTCCTTCTACATCTCCAGAGCATGGACCTATAGACGAAGGTACAACTTTTGCACATGCTGTGATCAGAGAAACATTGCTCGATGCCATCTCTGCTTCGAAGATACTCGGAGTAGATAGCAAAGATAGAAAGAGTTGGGAAGATGCCTTGCAACACCTTGCACCTTATAAGATAGGTCGCTACGGACAGTTGATGGAATGGTCTAAAGATATTGATGACCCCGAAGATCATCATCGTCATGTCAATCATCTTTTCGGATTGCATCCAGGACATACGATTTCTCCTATTACTACTCCACAGTTGGCGAATGCTGCCAAAGTAGTACTGGAACATCGAGGTGATGGCGCAACGGGTTGGAGTATGGGTTGGAAACTCAATCAGTGGGCACGTCTTCAAGATGGGAATCATGCTTATATGTTATTGGGCAATCTGCTTAAAAATGGTACATTAGACAATCTTTGGGATACTCATCCACCATTTCAAATTGATGGCAACTTCGGTGGAACAGCCGGTATGACAGAAATGCTGCTTCAAAGCCACATGGGCTTCATACAGTTGTTGCCCGCTCTACCTGATGCATGGAAAGAAGGTTCGGTAGATGGATTGTGCGCAAAAGGAAACTTTGAAGTCAATCTTTCTTGGAAAGACGGTAAGTTGCATCAAGCCACAATAGTTTCCAAATCTGGAGGGGCTTGTAAAGTGCGTTATTTAGATAAAAATATTATATTGAAGACAACAAAAGGCAAAAGTTATCAATTGGATAGTAATTTGAAACTCTTCTAAACTATATAAATTGCTTGTCGTAACTCCATCAGATTTTTATTAAGTCTGGTGGAGTTACTCTTTTATAAAAACGTTTGCATAATAAAATTCAATAATTTCTCATATTATTTTTCTTTCCTCGAAATTATTGTCTAATTTTGAGAATTGAAACAGTCAAACCGTTTTAGCACTAACTTTCGTATGAAAAAATTTTATTACCTTATCATTCTAATCTCATTACCTGTCTTTGGCTTTGCTCAATCGACAGTCGATGAAGCCTTGAAAAAACTCGATGGTGTTGTTAGCAACAAGCAACAGATTACCCAGCAGCGACTCGATCAAATCCATAAATCTATGGAACAGCTGGCTAAGGCCAATACAACAGAACAAAAATATAAGTTGATAGATAGAATTTATGTAGACTATCGTGTCTTCAATGTCGATTCGGCCGAAGTCTATGCATTAAAGCAACTATCTTTAGCTCAAACGATGAATAATTTGCAATATATCAATCATGCCAAACTTGCCTTGGCCGAAGTATATGCTACCGAAGGTATGTATCTCGAATCACTCAAATTGGCTGGCTCTGTCGATAAAAAAACATTGAATCACGACAATCTGATGTTTTATTTTCATGTCTACCGTATGCTCTATGGTTTTATGGCCGACTATTCTCAGAAGAACGTGTTCTATAAAGATTATGCACAGAAAAAGAATGCCTATCGAGATTCTTTGCTGACATATCAGGGGAAAGGCACTTATTCTTATGATATATCGCAGTCGGAGATACTTCTTGATAAAGGAAATTATAAAGAAGCACTGAAATTAATGCTCCCTTGGACCAAGAAAGACGATACAGACATGATGCGCTATCTGGGCTATACTTTGTCGCGGGCTTACCATTTGGCGGGAGATACCGAAAAGGAAGAGTATTATCTTGCCATGTCGGCCATCTCTGATTTAAAATCAGCAGTCAAAGAATACCTTTCTTTGCTCGAGCTGTCTAAACTGTTATATAAGAAGGGCGATTTGGATAGAGCCTATAAGTATATGAAGTGTGCGATGGACGATGCCGCCTATTGCAATGCTCGTCTTCGTATGGTCGAGGTGTCCGAGATATATCCTATTATCGAAAAAGCTTATCAACAGAAACTGGCTAAAAGAAGTCAGCAACGTACAATAGCTTTTGTCTTTGTTTGTTTGCTTGCCGGCTTCTTGATGGTTCTTTTGTTCTATATCAATAAACAGAAAAACAAATTGTCTCTTTTCCGTCAGAATCTGATTGATTTGAACGAGGCCTTGAAACAATCTAATACACAACTTATTTCTTCTAATGTTTCGCTCGTTGAGGCCAATCATATTAAAGAAGCAAGTTTAAGTCGATATATGGAACTGTGTTCTTTCTACATCGACAAAATGAACGAATACCAGCATTCTCTTATCAAAATAGCTTCTAAAGAGAAAGTAGAAGACTTGTATAAGGCTTTGCGTTCTACAGAATATATCGAGAAGGAGTTGAAAGACTTTTATCTGAACTTTGATACAACATTCCTTGAACTGTTTCCTACCTTTGTTGAAGAGTTCAATAAAATGTTGGTACCCGAAGGGCGTATCTATCCTAAAGAGAAAGGTCAGCTTAATGTTGAATTGCGAATATTTGCTCTCATTCGTTTAGGTATATCTGATAGCGCTAAAATTGCGAAATTTCTTCGATATTCCGTTACTACTATATATAATTATAGGGTGAAAGTAAGAAATGCTGCTCGTGGTGATCGTAATATGCTCGAAAAGGAGATCATGAGCATTGCACAGCCTAAAGATTTGGCTTGACGCTCTCGAATGGCACTACTTTTTATCGTTTTGTGAAATGTTGTAAACTATTGATTGTCAACTGACTTAGGCTGATAAACTAACTACTTTTTTACTAACTTCGTTCTTGTCCTATAGTTATTGATAGTAATTTTGGCAACAAAATAGAATGGGCTCCATCTGGTAGTCCTCAATTTTGAATGCTTATTGTTAACATCATAATTAGAAAGACATGAAACGTACAGCTCAAAAAAACAGTTTATCTTTTATATTGATATTGCTGATGGCTTTTATCAGCATCTCTGTTTCTGCCCAACAACTGGAGTCGCCGAACGGTCTGCTTCAAATGAAATTCTCTCTCAGTGAGGGAGGTGTTGCCACCTACCAATTATCTTATAAGGGTAAATTAGTGATTAAACCTTCTCATCTGGGACTCGATTTGAAAAATGATCCTGGCTTGATGGACGGTTTTAAAGTGGTTGATACGCAGACTTCATCTTTCGATGAAACATGGCAACCGGTGTGGGGAGAAGTAAAACAGATTCGCAATCATTACAACGAATTGGCTGTGACACTGAATCAAGAGAAAAAAGATAGAAATATCATTATCCGTTTCCGCCTTTATGATGATGGTTTGGGATTCCGCTACGAATTTCCTCTTCAAAAGAATCTGAATTATTTCGTTGTTAAAGAAGAACATTCTCAGTTTGCCATGACAGGCAATCATACTGCTTTTTGGATTCCTGGCGACTACGATACTCAAGAATATGACTATACTGAATCTAAACTTTCTGAAATCCGTGGCTTGATGAAAGGGGCTGTATCAGCCAATATGTCGCAAACTACTTTTTCTCCGACAGGCGTACAGACTGCTTTGCAACTTAAAACTGCTGATGGTATCTATATCAATCTTCATGAAGCTGCTTTGGTAGATTATTCTTGTATGCATCTCAATCTGGATGATAAGAATATGGTATTCGAATCTTGGCTCACTCCCGATGCTCAGGGTGATAAAGGTTATCTGCAAGCTCCTTGCAAGTCGCCTTGGCGTACTGTCATGGTGAGTGACGATGCTCGCAATATCTTGGCTTCTCATCTCACACTCAATCTCAACGAACCTTGTGCTTATAAAGATGTTTCTTGGATTAAGCCGGTGAAGTATATGGGCGTTTGGTGGGAAATGATTACCGGTAAGAGTACGTGGGCTTATACCGATGATTTCTTGTCGGTGAAACTAGATCAGACAGATTATTCTAAAGCCAAACCAAACGGACGTCATGGTGCCAATAATGATAATGTGAAGCGCTATATCGATTTCGCATCCAAAAATGGTTTCAACCAGCTGCTTGTAGAAGGTTGGAATATCGGTTGGGAAGATTGGGCAGGCAACTCTAAAGACTATGTTTTCGATTTTGTGACTCCTTATCCCGATTTCAATGTTAAGGAACTTCAGAAATATGCCAACGACCGCGGTATGCGTCTCATGATGCACCATGAAACGTCTTCTTCGGTGCGCAACTATGAACGCCACATGGACGCTGCTTATCAATTTATGGTAGACAATGGGTATAACGCTGTTAAAAGTGGATATGTAGGAAATATCATTCCTCGCGGCGAACATCATTATGGTCAGTGGATGAACAATCATTATCTCTATGCAGTCAAGAAGGCTGCCGATTATCATATCTGTGTCAATGGTCACGAAGCTGTTCGCCCTACCGGTCTGTGTCGTACTTATCCCAATCTGATTGGCAATGAGTCGGCTCGCGGTACAGAGTACGAGGCTTTTGGCGGTAGCAAACCGTTCCATACTACAATATTGCCTTTCACCCGTTTGATGGGTGGCCCGATGGATTATACTCCTGGCATCTTCAATCTGAAGCTTTCATTCCTCAAGGGTGATCATTCTTTCGTTCATACCACACTTTGCAAACAGCTGGCTCTATACTGCACCTTGTATAGTCCGCTTCAGATGGCGGCAGATATGCCCGAGAATTATGAAAAGTATATGGATGCCTTCCAGTTTATTAAAGATGTTGCAGTAGATTGG
>DAIUBN010000108.1:0-10515 GCA_036846645.1 Bacteroidaceae bacterium
ACTAACCGATACATGTGGGGATGGTGTCCAACGAGATCTGGTAATGACAACACAGCAGTCGGCGCATATCCTAACGAACCCGAATGGGCTGGCAATCTTATAGCCCACAAATTGATTCAGCATTCCGACGGAACTCTTACACTTGGTGAGATAGATGCTGTTAAAAGCAAATACACAAATAGTAGCGATTGTAAATTAATGGATAAAAGTGGCAGCATAAGCGAATCTAATGGCTCTTATACTATGACAGGAGATTCTTATTTGTTATTTAATCGTCTAGGGCATCACAATGCTATATCATTCACATTAAAAACAACAGGTAATACTGATAAGTTTGGTATATCATTAGTACGTGGCTCTGATTCGAATAAATACTATACTATGGTTATTAACCCGGAGAGCGAAAATAATAGAAAAGTAAACTTCGAAGAAGAAGGCTCTGCTGGGAAGGGATTCATTTCTGGTATCGACGGCTATGTATTTAGTAGACCTGCTGACAATACTTATAAAATAAGGATCTACACTGACAACAGTGTGTGTGTAATGTACATCAACGATATTTGCAGTTATACCAATAGAATATATGGTATAGAAAAGAATTGTTGGAGTATAAATAGTTATGGTGGAACTATAAATGTATCTGACTTGAAAGTAACTAATTACTAAACAATTCATTGATAGATTATAATAGAAAATAACCTTTGTAGAAAGTTAACAAAGGTCTTATATAATTACTTCTGTTTTCCTTGCTCGTGAGAGTAGGGAAACTTTTTTATTGTAAATGAGGGACTATAGTCTTTCTTGGTTATTACAAATTTTTCTTCGTATTGCCACCAATTCCCAATACTTATAATAAGTTCTAGCTTTTGCAACGAAACTTCTTTCTGATTCGTCTAACTAAAAACAATAAGAAAGAAAGATGAGAAATTCAATTAGAACTTTACTTAGCGCATTTATTTTGCTCGTATTATTCAGTTCGTCGGCCATCGCCCAAGGGTATTATATTAAAGGGAAAGTCGTTTCGGGCAAAGCTGTTGTCGATTTTGCCAATATCGTATTGCAGAAATCAGATTCTTCGTTTGTCAATGGATGCGTGGCAGATAAGGCCGGCAATTTTAAAATTGATAATATTGATACCGGTAATTATGTTCTTCGTATTTCGAGTATCGGATATACTTCTCGAGTTCTTTCTTTATCGGTATCGAACAAGAACACAGACTTGGGCAGCGTGCAACTCGATTCTAGCGCAATAGCTCTCAAAGAGGTTGTTGTTACCGCATCTCATATCATCAACACTCCCGATAAGAAGATTGTTTTGCCTAGTGCTTATCAAATCAAATCGTCTACCAATGCAATTGAGCTGCTTAGACAGATGCACCTCAGTCACTTGGAAGTTGATGTTGTCCGCAATACCATATCGTCGTCCATGCCGGGCGACGTGCAACTCCGCATCAACGGTGCCAAGGCTGATTTGCAGCAAGTAAGAGCTATACGTCCCGAAGATATTATTAAGGTAGAGTATCACGATAGCCCTTCGATGAGATATGGCGAGAATGTGGCAGCCGTTATCGACTATATAACGAAACGTCCTAATCGTGGTGGATATATAGGGCTCGACATGACCGATTCTCCTTTTATTGACTTCAGCGACAATGTGATTTCTGCCAAGTTCAACTACAACAAATCTGAGATTGGAATCAATACCAATTATCATCGTCGCGATATGTATGGTTATTGGCGTAAGAATTCGCAGACATTCAACTTCGACAATGGTACTTCGTTTACCCGAAAAGAAGAGGGTACGCCCAGCAGACTTAGCGAAGATCAGATTCCTGTTTCATTATACTATAATTATCAAGAAGGCAAGAAATGGTTTTTTAATGCTTCGTTCTACAATTACTATTATCTCAATAGAATGAACACAACGAGTAAACTCTATCCAGAAACAGATCCAAGCAATTATGTCGATATGAAAGATTTTGTGAAGAACAATAGTCTTCGTCCATCAGTCGATCTCTACTTCCAGCGCAACTTCGGCAAACGCCAGTATCTGATATTGAACGTGGTAGGCACTTATATCAAAACACACAACGAGAGAGACTATAACGAAAGGAAGAACGATATTGATGCAACCAGTATCTACTCCGACGTGAAAGGTGATAAATACTCTGTTATCGCCGAGGCTATCTATGCCAAAGACTTCGGGAAAGCCAACACTCTGAGCTTCGGTGCCAACTATTATCAAGCCTATACCAATAATAAATACCTAGGAACTGTGACAACCAACACCACCATGAGAGAGAACACCACAACCGGTTTTGTAGAGCTGAAAGGACGCCCGGGCAATCATTTTAATTATTCGCTCGGAGCACGTCTATCTTACTTCTGGACACAGCAAGGAGAGAACAGCTACCGCAAGACTGTGGTTTATCCGAGAGTAAAGTTGGGCTACAATTTCTCTGAAAAGCTCAATATGACTTACAGCGGTGGACTATCTTATAGCAATCCAAGTTTGAGCAACCTCAGTGACGTATCGCAAATCATCGACTCACTACAGATTCGCCGTGGCAATCCCAATCTGAAAGTATCGCATAATTGGTCGCACTATTTCGACCTCGAATGGCAAAGCGGACTTTGGAATATTGATGCCTCATTATATTATATGTATCAAGGCAACCCTGTAATGGAAGAGACTCTGCGTGAAAACAATAAATTTATCCGCACTACACGCAACCAAATCAGTTGGCAGAAGGTGAATCCCGAAATCAATATAACTTTCGGACCGATAAAGAATATCCTCACGCTCTCTTTCGAAGGAGGTATGAGATACTTCGACAGTAAAGGTCAGGATTATCGTCATTACTATACCAACTGGTACTGCAAAGGTTCGCTAAGTGCCACTTACAAGAACTTTATTCTTGCCTTCGACATTCAGACACATCAAAACGACTTCTATGGTGAAACACTCGACTTTGGCGAGAACTATCATCTACTGTTCTTAAAGTACAAATACAAAGATATGAGTTTCGGTATTATGGCATTCAATCCTTTCGTAGGACGTAACAGCTACAACAGACCTACCGAAAATAGGAATCGCTTTGCTCCCTTTAACAATACTTGGTATCTACGAGAAAGCAGTCAGATGTTTTGTGTAACCTTCAGTTGGAACATCAACTTCGGCAGAAGATATCAATCATCACGCAAACAGCTCAACAACTCTGATACCGATTCGGGAACAATGAGTAATATGTAATAAGATATTCATTATCAACAAATTTAGAGGTAACAAAAATATTTTTTATTTTTGATGCAACGTTTTGCCACCCTTCTGTGTCTACTTAATGAAAATGGAACAAAAAGATTTCGAAATAGAAGTCAGCCGAATACGTCCACATCTACTGCAACAAGCGCTGCGATATTTAGGAAACAGCGATGATGCCGAGGACGTAACTCAAGAGACACTACTCAAACTTTGGTCGATGCGACAACAGTTGGAGCAGTATCACTCTACGGAAGCTTTGGCGATGACGATGACGAAACACTTGTGTTTCAACCGACTCAGGACAGCTGTCTATCCAATGTGCGATTGGAGCAAAGACGACATCAGCGATGGAGAAACGCCCGAAGACTCTTACATAGAGAAAGAAGAAGAAAGACGAATACTCGAAGCGATGAAGACCTTACCCGACGTGCAACAAGCCACACTGAGAATGAAACATATCGATGGACTGGAAGTCAGCGAAATTGCAAGAATCACCGGTACTTCTGAAGTTGGAGTAAGAACCAATCTGTCGAGAGCCAGGAAAAAGATGTTGAACTATTTTGGTATAAATAAATAATGATGATGAATAGCATTGATAAACATAATGCAGAAGAATGGATAAAACGCTTTCTTGATGGCGAGACATCCAACGACGAAGAGCAAGCACTGTATCGCTTCTTTGCCGAGAAAGATGTGCCACGCCGACTGAAGAGATACAAACCGATGTTTGCCTGGTATGCCGGCGGTATGCAAGGAGAATTGCCTCAACCAGTACATCAAAACCACATCAAGCAGATGATTATCCGATTCAGTGTGGCAGCATCTATTGTATTGGCATTTGGCTTCGGCCTCGGCATCTATCAACATTATCAAGAACTGCAAGAAGAATACAACTGCTATGAAGGAAGTTACATTATCCGAAATGGAGAGAAGATAACAGATATCAAAAAGATACTTCCCGAATTGCGCAAGACAACTCAGATGGCACGTGAACAAATAAAAGATAGTAAAGAAGAGTTAGAAAAGAGCCCCGAAGACTATCTGAAAGAAATAAAAGAAAAACGTGCACAACAAGAGAATAGCGGCAAGAATCTGCCTGTGATTTAAATTAATGAACAATAAAAATTAAAAGATAAAACAATGAAAGCAATACATTACTTTATGATTTGTCTATCAGCATTGCTGATAAGCATATTGGGAAGCACTACTGCTGCTGCACAAAGTAGTATAGACCACCTGGTGAAAGAACTAGAAGACAAGGGGGTAGATGTAAATACCGTTATCCGCCGCAACAGCAAGACGAAGCAGATATATCTCATCGTAAAAGATGTCTCTTTCATCAGTAAAGATGGCAACTATGCCCGCAGGCTACAGCAAGCCTTTGATAAAGAGGGAGAAGATGCTACCAATTACACTACGAACAAACATAAGGGAAACTTCGATTCTTGTATTATCTACAAGCAGAACAAAAAAAGTATGGTGTACAGTCTTTCAATCAACGGCAACAAGTCGCAACCCATCGTATCGGTGAGTATTGTTATCCGGGATAAATCTGTTCCTTCCGAGAACGATGATTCATGGGTACCTGGACTTGACAATCTCGGATCACTTAATAGTCTTATTTGGAGCGGAAAAGGCTTTGAGGCCTTCAACGACATGAATTTCTCTAACCTGGATGAGTTGAAAAATTACGATTGGTCAAAGTTCAGCAAGCAAATGAAACAAGCAGAGAAACAGATAGAAGATGCAAAAGGACAGATAGAAGATGCGACGAAACAATTGAAGGATATTAAGCTTCACCCTGAAAATTATCAAGAAGACACAAGAAATGGAGTGAAGATTATAAAACGCAAGAAATAAAAAGAAAACTCTCTTCTTATAAAAAAAATAATTTTTCCTCTACCTGAGTACCATACTTAGGTAGAGTTTTTTTTAAAAGCACTTCATTCCTTATCCATGAAATTGGAAGGAGACACTCCGAACTTATTCATAAAATGTTTGCGCAAAGTGCGCACATCATTAAAACCTACCAGCTCTGAAATTTCTTGTACGGTATGTTGCTTTTCCATTAATAACGCGGCGGCTTTAGTGACACGAATACTCCTTATTATTTCTATGACCGATAAATCTGTATGCTGCTTAAGTTTTCTGAAAAGTGTGGGCTGACTCATATTCATTTTCTCGGCAAGTATCTTCACATTGAAATTCACATCCGAAAGATTGGCTTCAACCAAATTAATGACCTGTTGCATAAAGACATCCATCTCATATTCCGGAGATTCGGGTGTTGTGGACTTTAGCATCAAAGATTTGGTATAAATTTGTTTTAAGTGCTCACGTAGTTGAATCAGACTCTCCGCTTTTGCTTTGAGCACTTCCGGATTGAACGGTTTCATCATATAGTCGTCCACTCCCGACTCCAAGCCCTTCAAAACATCCACATCTTCTGCCTTCGCTGTAAGCATCAAAATAGGTATATGTGACGTCTGAGACTGTTGCCGGAGAATTCGGGCGCATTGAAAGCCATTCATCACCGGCATCATCACATCAGTAATAACCAATAGAGGCAGATTAGCGGTAGCCAGATCGATACCTTCTTTACCATTACCGGCCTCCAACAAATGATATCTCGATGAAAAGAGCGAACATATATATCGACGCATATCAATATTGTCTTCAACAACTAATATAGTCGATTTGTTGGTATCAGATTCGACAGTACTTGCTGCAAAAGAAAGCTTAGAGATATCCACATCTGGAATTGCTTCATTATTAATATCATAAGCCACAATTTCATACGAATCATTGACGAAATGTTCTTTACCCGTAGGGATATAAAGTTTGAACGTACTGCCTTTGCCTGGTTCGCTCTCCAATTTTATAAGTCCGTGATGAAGCTCCACCGTATTTTTTACGATATAAAGCCCTATACCCACTTTTGTAGAATAGTTGGGTCTATTTACTCCGGTAATAAATGAATCGAAGATGTGTTCTTGATCTTCTTTCGGCATGCCTACACCGGTATCAGAGACAGACAAGATGCAGAAACTTCCTTCGTCAATAGCTTTTTCTTCTACGGTGACCGACACAGAGCCTCCTTGAGGAGTATACTTGAATGCATTGGACAATAAATTCTTCACAGCAGAAATAATTTTCTCCACATCAATCCACAGAGACAAGGAAGGAATAGTGATGTTGCTGGTCAATGTACAATGTTGAAAATCGGCAAGTTCACGGAACGACTCTACCACATCTGTTATAATCTGTACGATATCAACTTCAGAGAGCTGAAGTTTTACCATCCCCGCCTCGATCTTTTGCACATAGAGCAATTGGTTGACCAATGATTGCAACGAAGTACCATTCTTATACATTCTTTCGAGTTGAGGATATACCGAATTATCTGCTTTCGTCTGATGCAAAAGTTCCATTAATGGAGAAAGAATCAACGTGAGTGGAGTACGAAGTTCGTGAGCTACACCCGTAAAGAAGTTCTCGCGTTCCTTTCTAATCTGCCGTTCACGTTCCCAATCCATATTCAGCTTGAGTAGTTCGTTTTTCATCTGCATCTCATACATCAACCTTTTCTTCCTCTGATTGAAATATCTAATAAGATAGGCTACAATACCGATGATAAGCAATAAGATAAAGAGTCGGAACAAAAGAGTATGGGACCAGTGTGGTTCAATAACTATATTAAGCCTCGTCACATTGCCTGTAGATCCATCGGGATAGATACAGCACACTTCAAAGACATAATCTCCTTCGGGCAGATTGGTATATGACACCTCACCCTTCTCGTTCAGTACCAACCAATTCTTTTGGTAAGGAGTAAGACGATAATTATATTTCTGCAGATCTTCAGAATAACAAAGATTATTGAATAAGATAGAAAAGTCTCTGTTCTTATTAGATAGCTTTATCTTATTTAAAGTCGATAAGTCTTGCTGCAAAATCGTTTGTCCGTTTACATCCTCTCCTATATTAATTAAACGATTTGCAACCTTCAGTCCGGTAAGTTGAACATCAAATTTTTTATTCAGATAAAATTTCATTTCATCGGGATATACATAAGTCAGGTTTCTGTTGTTGCCAAAAAATAAAGTTCTATCCATGAACATTACAGAGCGGTTGTTTCCTGATATATAATAATTGTAGAAGATGTGTTGATGGCGACTAAAACGAGAGATAGACGAAGCATTGCCTATCCAAATATGGCCCTTATCATCATTGGCGATACAGCCAACGAAATTATTGCTTAGCCCATCTTTAGTCGTAAATAAAGAAATTACTTTATTTTCTTTCGGATTAACAATAGCCAATCCGCCGGCATAACCCACATATATATTCTTATCTGAAGCAGCCAAAACAGAACGGACACTATAATCAGAAAGATGAGGGAGTTGATGCTCATATCCTTTTCTTATCATCATCTTGCCCGCAGCAGTCGTATCGAATCTGAAAAGGCCATTATCGGTACCTGCCCAAATACTTCTATCTGAAGTTTCAGTAATACAGCGTACAACAGAAAGATTGTTCTTCACCAGTCGCAAATTGTTATCTCTTTCATCAAAGAAATAAAGAGCATTAGCAGTACCTACCCAAAACCGATGACGACTATCCTGAAATAAAGACCAGACAGCCGAACTGTTTAAAGAATTATCGGGTAGTCGAAGCTTGCGAACGGATAAACGGCCATTGAACTTGCTATAATATGTCAGCGTACCATCTTGTCCTCCAAACCATAAATCACCACCCGGGGCCTTTAAAGCACAGAGCACTGTTTTGCTCCCACCCCCCGAACTTGGGTGAACAGAAACAAATTCTAAAGACTTGCCTTTCTCGTAAGGAGTCTTACTCTTCATGATTCCATTATGAAATGTAGCCAGCCAAACATATCGTTTATCATCATTGACAATAGCACAGATTTCGTTATGTTGAACTTGCCGCGTTACATTATAATATTGGAGACGCAAATCAACATAATTTACACCACCACCTCTCGTCCCAATCCAGAGCATCCGCAAATTGGCATCATAATATCCTGTCAGCATACGGTTCTCTAGATAATGCTGAGAAGAAGACAACGGATTCTCTACAATAGTTGTTATGTATCTTTTCGAATTATTTTTATCTAAAGCAATAAATGTATATCCACTCCATGTCACGGCAAGGTATTGATGATTGCCTATTGGAAGAACTTGGTAAACATCATTATGAGACAATACTCTTTTTAATGAAGTATCTCTTATACTATCAACAGTACCGGTCTGTATATGATAACGAATAATACCTTGATCTATTGTCGATACCCATACAAAGCCATCGGCTATTATCATTGATGTTGTAGGAAGATTATGAGAGCCATCACCATAGATGCTAGATATACGACTCACGTCGCTTGTTCCAATCTTATGGCGAAACAGGTGTCCCCTGTCACTCAGCAAATAGAAATTATTTTCTGAAGGCAAATAACATATCTGAGCGAGAGATTCGGATTTGTTCAGATGAAAGAGCAGACTATGCACTTGTTTCAGTTTTATAGACTGTGTAGAGTTGTTATTATCCTTATTCTCTATGATTTGAAACAGTAATAATTTATTAGAAGTTATTACCCAGATATAATTATTGACAGAAGGGTATAAATGCATTATCTCTGACTTTCTTAATTCAGAAGGCTGTTCAAAAGGAATATATTTGCCCGACAAGTGATTGAAAAAACAAAGTCGTGTACTAGAAAGTAATGCAAAACATTGTTGAGTAGCTTCCTTTATCTCATCAATCTGCATATACTGATTCTTCAAGATAAAATTCTTAAAATTATTGCCATCATAACGACTTAGGCCATTACTAGTACCAAACCACATGAAACCTTTTTTATCCTTTAATATACTAACAACAGTATTATCGCCCAAACCTTGTTGCATTGTCAAGGAATGGAAATCGCGTTCTATAGTGAAAGAACTACAGATAAGCAAGATTAGTAATAAAAGTGATAAAGAATGCTTCATTATTAATCATATCTAATACAAATATAACAATTGTTGATGAGAATAATAGCATTTGAATTAAATATGTCATATTAATGAATTGAATGTGTATCTTAATTAACCTTTCAAATGTGTAGATTTGCAAAAATGAAAAGGAAAACCTAATGTTAAATTTAAAATTGTTGATATGAAACACAAATTGATTTTATCCCTATTCGTTCTGCTACTTGGCTGTGCACTTCCTATTTTTGCTCAGCAGACGGTAACAGGAACTGTAACGGACAACTCCAACGAACCGATTATCGGTGCTAGTGTAATCGTGAGAGGTACATCCATTAGCTCCATCACTGATATCAATGGAAAGTTCTCTCTGAAAAATGTAAAAAAAGGAAACTCAATCGTTATTTCTTATATCGGTTATAAGACACAAACGATTGTATTTAATGGTAGACCAGTGAATGCTGTTTTAGAAGAAGACAACACTACATTGGACGAAGTGGTTGTTGTAGGTTATGGTACACAGAAAAAGGTGAATCTGACAGGAGCTGTTGCTACTGTCGACAAGAAGATGCTCGATTCTAGACCTGTAACCTCTGTAGCACAAGCTTTGCAAGGAACAGTACCAGGCTTAAATATCTCGGCTCCTACTCAAGGTGGTCGTCTGGATGTCAACCCAGGAATCAACATCCGTGGTACGGGAAACTTAGGTACAGGTTCCAGTTCTTCTCCTCTGATTTTGATTGATGGCGTAGAAGGAGATATCAACAGTTTGAATCCTCAAGATATAGCAAGCATCTCGGTTTTAAAAGATGCTGCTTCTGCTGCTGTTTATGGTTCTAGAGCACCATTTGGTGTTATTCTTATCACAACGAAATCGGGCGAGAAGGGAAAAGTCAGTGTACAATATTCGGGAAACTTCCGTTGGTCACGGCCTACAAACATACCTGATATGCTCGATTCATACACTTTTACACAATACTTTAATCGTGCAAAATCAAACAACTTAGATGGTGGCGCACCTATCTTCTCTGATGCAACGATAGAGCGCATCAAGCAATTCATGGCAGGTGAGATAAAAGAAACAGCAGACCCGACCTTAACGCAGGCTGGTAATTGTTTCGTATTTAATATTCGTTCGAATGATAATCAGAACTGGCCAAAAAATTTTATTAATAAGACAGCTTTCGGCCAAGAGCACAATTTAAGCGTATCCGGTGGTGGAGATAAAGTACGCTACTATTTGTCTACTGCATACTTACTTCA
>DAIUBN010000109.1:0-10471 GCA_036846645.1 Bacteroidaceae bacterium
TTCACAACATTACAAATATAAAAAAAAGATTTGTAATATTATTATTAAGTGCAAAAAAAATGATAAAAAAATTAAACTATTGACGTAGTCGGTAATTGAAATTCTCCTATCGGATGACTGAAGTAAAAGCTGGCTCCTTTAGTGTAAGACATATCGAGCCATGCCTCGCCATGAAGCAACTGCGAAATGAGTTTAACGATATGAAGACTCAGTCCGATATCCTCTCTGCTGATGTCTATTTGTTCGTTGTTGAAAATCGATTGTTTTAATCCTCGAGGAATGCCTTCACCGGTATCGGTGACACAAAATACGACCGCATCATCTTGTACTTCGTATTGCAATGTGATACTGCCATCGAATGTGTGTTGACAAGCATTCATCATATATGATTTCAGCACAAAATACAAGCGGTGCATATCGGTGACCAATCTAAAAGAAGCAACATCAACACCAGATGCTGTTTTAGCATCGAACAAGACCTCTACTCCACTTGCGGCTTGTTCGGCAACCTCACTTACCACAGAGAGGCATAACACCTGCAAATCGACTTCCTGAAGCTTAAGCTGGTAAGTACCGCTTTCGAGTTTCGATATATCGAGCACCTCATTGACCAATACTGAAAGATATTTACCGCTATCGTTAAGCTGCTTCAACATCGTTGCCCGCTGATGGTCGGAGATATTATTATCACTACCCATGTTGAGCGCCTCGTTGAGTTCGACAATGGCATCAAGAGGTCTCTTTATCTTATTATTCACATTCTGGAAGAAACGATCTTTCTGGCGTTCTTCGCGCTGTGCATTGAGCATCTCATCACGCAGACGTTTTTCTCGACGTCGAACCCTATAGCCGATAAAGATGCCCATACCCACCAATGCAAGCAACAGCACAATAATAGTAATCATCTGTATATGCTGTCTTGCATCTCTCAACTCTTTCTGCTTCTTGATACCGGCATTGAAGATATTGTTTTTCTCCATATCTTCTTTCTGTTGCAACAATGTGAGATGTTGCAATGCCAGTTCACCTTCCTTCTGTTTCATGCTTTTCTCTGCTTGTGCAATTTGCAGAGCAGTCTTGTCACGCGATAGTTGAATAAAGCGCCGATTATTGCTGGCATCCATCAGTTGCATACGAAGATTGTACATCGCAATTCTATCTCGTTCTTTCATAGCCTTGCCATAATCGAAGTTGCTGGTATACGACTCCAACAAGGAAATAGGATTGGATTGCATCCATTTCTCATAGTCGAGAACAGACTTCTTGTACAATTCACGTGCTTTGCTATAGTCTTTCAATTCATAATTGTAATCTGCAAGATTGGTAGGACTGCCATAAGTGCCCATATAAGGTTGTAGCTCTAAAGCCTTTGACTTATCTTTCTTGATGTATAGATAATAAAGATAGAGAGCACTATTGTAAATGGCTTCGTTTATCCATTTAGGCTTCTCGGCTTTATATTTCTTCAGCTTATCATAATAAAAAGTGGCATTCTTCTCATCGCCCAGCATACAATAACTTTTTAAGATAATAATTGTAGGAATTATTTTCATCACATCATTAATAGATACTTTTAAAGCTGTATCGAGATACTTGATGCTATTGCGGTATTCACCCAAATTGTACTGGCATTGCCCCAGCATGGTATAAGTGCTGTGTTTATCTTCATCACCATAATTCAAGGTCTGAAGATAATACGATGAAGCAGTTGCGAACCGGCGCTGAGAGAAATAATAATTGCCGGCACTGTAGAAATAGGTACCCACACCATTCTGATGCTTATTTTTAATACAATCCGACTGGTAGTCAACTAATTGTTTCAAAGCATCAGCGTATCTCTTATGATTGAGATAGAAAGTGACGACAAAACTCCAGGAAGAATAAATCGGATCTAAGAAGTGCTTTTGGGTGCAGAAAGTTTTTAGGCGGTTGAAGTCGGATATCATCAGATGTTCCTTATCTGTATAGTAAGAATATCTCACTTTATTTTCGAGAGCATAGCACATACCTGGTACATCATTTATCTTCTTCGACATGGAAAAGAGGGTATCTGCCATGCGGTAGCCAACATCTTCATTCAGCTTGGTCTCCATCTTCAGATAGTAAGGATAATTACGATCGTTCATTTTCAGTTCATTGTGTTGTGCCCCGACAGGTAGAAACGAACACGACATTGCGATAATGAACGAAAGTATTAACTTGAGCGGATGATCGAATACAAATCGAGCTCCCTTGGTATACGATTTATCGACGTATGCATCGGCATGCAGCAACTTGGCGATAAGACGACAGATGTGAAGTCCGAGTCCTGTGCCCCGTTTCGACTTGTCGAGCATCTGGAAACGTTCAAATACCTTTTCGGCATCTTCGGGTTTCACACCACGACCTGTATCAGATACAGCAAACCTTACTACATCGGGTAGTACTTCGTATGATAATGTGATACTTCCTTCTTCGGTATATTTGCAAGCATTAGACAGATAGTTGGTGAGCACCTGTTGAAGACGCTGCGCATCGGTATGCAGAATATACTCCCCGGCAGGTGAAGTTTCTAATAGCAATTGTACATGCTCCTTCTGTCGTCCTCTAATACTCTCGAGAGCCGTATGGCAAAGAAGATGGATATCTACATCTGCCGGATTGAGTTTGTACGAACCACTTTCGAAGTTAGAAAGGTCAAGTACATCGTTCACCAAAGTGCGCAGCAACTGGCAGTTAGTAGATATCATCTTTACAAACTCCGCTTTCTGCTCGGCCGAAATGCTGTCTGCCATCTCGCCATTGAGCACATCGTTGAAACCGAGAATGGCATTGAGTGGACTACGAATTTCGTGATTCATATTTTGAAAGAACAGACTCTTCATTTGTTTGGCATTCTCGGCTTTAAGCTTCTCAGCCTTGAGTCTGCGCTGTGTACGTTGCTTGCCATAGAGATATAAAAGTATACCGAGAGCTATGACAACAAAGACTATCGTCACAAGTATGATTTTCCAAAACGCTTGGGCACGTTGCAGTTCGACGGTATGTCGTTGTTGATTGGCAATAAGTCGCTGGTTGGCAATCTTTTTTTGCTGCTGCTTCATTATCATTTCTTGAGCAATCACCTTATTCTGCAATATCGTATGCTCTTTCTCTCTGTCGAGCAGATGCAAACTCTCGTGTTCCGCCTCCAGCTTCATCATCCGTTCGCCATCACGAAGACGATCCAACTTCATCATAGCAGTAGTTTGTACAAGAAGCTCCTTTTCGTGTGTCACTTTCTGATATTCGAGTTGAGGCACGTACGACCTGATCAGTACATGATCTGAATTCAGTCGAAAAGAATTCATGATTCGGCAATAATTCTGATAACAAAAAGCAGCCTGCTCGTCATTGCCTCGTTTTTCAAAAAGAAGTCCTTTCTTGTAATAATAGGTCAATGAATCCGGTTTGAAAATATCATCAGGCAGATTCACATAAGCCTGAGCCCGCTCATCGTCTTTCTTATAGTACGTATAGTAATAATACATACTCTCATGGTACAAATTGCTTTGGTTGTTGATCAAAGGATATAACGTGAGCAAGTGTTTTATTTCGGCATAAGTTCTATCAATCTTCACATTATCTTGTACTTCCTGACAGCAATAGAGAGAAAGCAGCAAACAATGTCCTGTCAGCGTGAGTTGCAAGTTGGGGGCGAGTTCAATACTTTTGAGAAGAGCTTGTTCAGATTCTTGCCAACGGCGCAGATGAAAACAACAGTCACCCACACGCCGATATAGAAAATAGACATTGTCAATATCGTGATTGATTCCATATTGAAGTGCCTCACGATATTCGGGCAGAGCAAATCGATAGACTTGCTGCATATAATACATATCGCCACGCAACCGATAGCCAACAGTTATACCTTTAGGATTCTTGCGTTTCTCAGCCTCTAGCTGAAACTTATTGAGTTCTAGCCATGCATTGCCATAGTGCTCTCGATTGATATCTTCGAGAATCAGCATAGCCCAGACATTAAAATAACATTCTATATAGGGCGTACGAAGCAAGAAAGGAGTTATACGTTTAAATTCTTCTCGTTCTTTGATATAATCTTTTTGATTATAATAATAGTTCACTCTATAAGAAAGAGCCAGACATTGAACCTTCAAATCGCCCACTTGTTTGGCCTTTCTAAAGAGAGTATCGGTCATCAGCAAACTATGAATGGGGGTTTTAAGGTTATTTTGAGTCAATCTCAGATAATCGTAGAGAGCATCATTAACCTTTAAAGAATTATTCTGAGCGCTAGTAGAATATGAGCACACGAATAATAGTACTACTAATATAAGTAATAATCTAAGTCCCTTCATCCTTTTGCAAATGTAGGGAAAAAATAAATTAATCACATAACATCAGCTAATTTTTCTTTACCCTTTTATTGTTTGCATTAACCTAATGTGTTTTACGACATAATAATATACCGGAAGAAGCAAAATAACTTCTATAAAGAAGTGTCGGTCAACGCTGCTATTGTTTTTGTGACCTTTTCTGCAGATGTCACCTCAAAAGAAGTTTCATCGGCTCCTGGTACACCCATAAAAACATCCGGGTTAAGATAGGTCATACAAGTGGGATATTTTTCGCGGGCAGAAAAATGATATTGATGTATGCCGGTGCGACGATAGATGTCCGAAATGTTTGTTTCATTGACTCCACAGCCTGCCATCAGATGGATACGTGATTGAGCCTGTTGATGAAGACGAGAGAGCAAACCGGCTCCCTGAAGGGCAGATTCTGCACCACCAGAAGTGAGCACTCTATCCACACCGATAGAGATCAGTTGGTCGAGTGATGCCTCCGGATCTTTGCAACAATCAAAAGCACGATGAAAGGTGACAGACATATCGCCTGCTTTATCTTTGAAACGTTTCATGGCTTCCATATCGATACTTCCATCGGTATTGAGACAACCAATTACTATACCATCTGCTCCAACAAGTTCGGCAAGTCGTATATCATTCTCCATTATTTTGAGCTCGAGCGATGAATAATGGAAATCGCCTTCTCGAGGACGGATAATAACATGCAGTTTGATATCGAGTACCTTGCGAGCCTCTTTAATAGTAGCATACGAAGGAGTGATACCTCCTATTGATAATCCGGCACATAACTCTACCCTATCGGCGCCGCCCGCCTGGGCTTGGATGCAACTCTCTACGGAGTTGGCACATACTTCAAACTGAAAATCTTTTCGTTCCATTGTTTCTTATGATTTAAGGACAAGCACGAAATTAGAATCGTACTTGTATCTGAGTCTGTATGACGTTCTGACTATGAGATGAATCGGATGTCTCGTAGTCATAATTGACTTGTAATCTGCACTTGGGATAGAACCAATATTGTAGACCAGCTGTATAGCGGTTCTTCTTACCGGAATAAATTTTAAGCCAGTCGTATGATAGAATAGCGTCTAAGTTGGTAGCGATACGTTTGACACAAGCTGTGGCATAATAACCTTTGCTAACATAGTCGCCATCTTTGCCTTCCATATACTCAGTACGGACTCCCAGATGATCGAAATCAAGACACAAACCGGCAGCATATCTGTTGCGGGTAAAATTACCATCCGATTTGAAACCCGTCACACCCGATGCTGTAGAACAAGTATAGATGCCCGAACCTTTGGATGTTTCGGCTACGGTAGTATTGCCGGTACCGAGAATCATTGACGAACTTAGCGTGAGCCACTTCGTAGGATGGGCAGTGAGTTTGGCTACAAAATCTTTTTGAGAATTACCGTCAGATACATTTCGTCCGGAACCATTCATTACAGCCAGGTTGTATTCCAGCTTCTTCTTTAGAAATGAGCCATAAACCTGAACACCTAGGTCACGACCACCAGAACCTTTCATCATAAGGCCATCCGAACCACCTATCATATAGCCGGCTACAAGCGAAGAACACGACACGAGTTCGAGAACTGTAGGAGACATTGGATTTTCGATAGAGAAGGGCGTTTTGAACTGACCCACTTTTACATTTATGGCCTCAGACGGACTATATGTGAAGTTCATTTCGAGCAGACTCGAAGCTTTAAAGTCGTACATAAAATATGCACTGAACTGTTTCAAAATACGTGCATCTGCCATAAGTATAGCCCTTGCTATCTTAAACTCATCTCTCGGAGACTGCTGACTATAATAGTTGTATCCTCCTTGAGCATAGCCACTCAGTTTGATGCGACTCAGCAAAGTATTTGCTATCTTGTTGACATCCACCGTACGAGTTGTATCGACAGAGCAACTTTCTCTTTCTTGAGCACACAACTCAAATGGTAAGGCTAACCAAAGAAAGAACAAAATAATAATGTAATTCCGTTTTTTGAATGAAGTCATATCACAATCAGTTTAAAGATACAAAGATACGACTTGCCTCAATTACTACAAAATAAAAGAGAAAGAATTTCTTTTTACTGATAACAGTATTACATATACTAAAGCTGACACACCAAAATCTATTTCACAATGGAATGGTACGTCAAAAAATATTATCTGATAAAATTGAAATACTTATCAATAAACTTCTTGAACCAAGATATGCGCATCAATCCTTTTTCGAGCAAAAGAATGCCTATCAGCGCACAAGCGATACCGAGCAGCACGTCGATAATATAATGATGAGCGCTGTATACTGCCGTACACCATATTCCTACCATGATGATAGAGAATAGAGCAATGGTAAAAGGCTTACAACGATTTTTGACAGCATACCAAAGGGTGACTACCATATAAGAAGCATGAAGCGACGGAACGGCAGCAAAGACATTGGCATTGCGGCCATAGATACTGCTGAAGATATGAAGTCCAGTCATCGAGTCGAATCTTGCCAATCCTGCTGTATTGCCCGGAGTATTGATAATAGGATCGAATCCGTATAATATGGTATACCAAGGCGGAGCTGCAGGATGAATATAGTATCCGGCAAAACCTATCAGATTGATGAGCAGAAATGCGATAGAGAAGTGGAGATACATCTTCCGCGACTTGGAGACAAAGAGATACAAGCCAAATGCAATAGGCACAGGTACCCAGCAAAGATAGAAGATGCCCGACAAGAAATCGGCAACTGCAACATGGTGCTGATAGAAATAGGCTCCCGGAATGACCAACTTATCTCCATCGTGCATACCAAATAGAGACAACTCTAGATCGTGCAGACCTTTCACATCAATAGCATTGACCGTATAATTGGGACAGAGTCGCATCCAATCGTAACTCACCGCAAAGATGATGAAGGGCAGTAGAGCAACAGCCAGTTTACGGGTATAGTCGCTGGCAAAGTAGAGCGTTAGAAAGAGAACAGTGATCAACACATGCTCCGAACGCAGTCCGATACAGAGAGCAGTAGCCAACAGATAGATGGCCATGATAGCGAGCGTAGAGAGCCATGCCGCCGTAGAGGGAAACTGATGCTGACGCAGTGATACCATTGATTTACTCTTTTTCTTTCTTTACAATTTGCTTGCGCGAATATTCCAAACGATAGAAAGCGGTGATATTAGAAAGCAAAGCAATGAGAGCAAGCGCCACAATAAATATCCACATACAGCCGATGATACCGGCCAATAGAGAGCCTACGCTGGTCAGCACAACTCTTTCGGGACGTTGCATCAAACCGACTTCGCAATCAATGCCCAATCCTTCGGCACGTGCTCTGATGTAGCTCACCATGATAGAGCCTACCATTGCCAAGAAAGTAATAAGAGCCACTACTGGCTGGGCATACATAAAGAAATAGAAACAGATGCTGAACAAGGTAATCAGTTCGCTATAACGGTCGAGTACCGAATCGAACATGGCCCCGTATGTAGAAGCCATATTGCCCAAACGGGCCACCTGACCATCTATCATATCGAACAAGCTGCCGAAAAGTAATATAGCACCACTCCATATCAAGATAGAATAGTCGTATGAGCCGGGCAGCGCATCGAAGCCACCGTAAACAAATACACCCGCCGCTACTATATTAATGACACAACCTGTAGCTGTTACCATATTAGGCGTAACGCCCATCCTAATGAGTCCTCTGACCATCGGATAGATCACTTTATATATTGCCTGTTGTAAGGCGTCTCTTAATTTCATCTTCGTATGATATTAATATGAGAATTGTCCGTAAAGAATCTCTTGATTCGTCTGTCGCGATAGACAAACACCCGCTGAAGCTGGTAATTCCAGAAAAAGCCGACTAGAAGCGATACGATAATCTTTGGAACAATAAAATAATCGGAAAAATACAAACTCAATGTGTTTCTGACCCATGGTATATAGGTCAGCGATTCGGTGAGCACGTAAGTGCCGTAAGTATTAAGGAGTATACTACCAACCCACACCAGAGTATACTTCAATGCCACATGTACTTTTTTACAGTCGGATGCTCGGAAAGTCCATTTGTAGTTGACAATACAATTGAACACTCCTCCACATACAGAACCTGCGAAAGTGGCGTAAACATAATAGAGCTGAAATAATTGGACGGAGAGTATCGTCACAGCCAAGTCGAACAAACTCGCCAGCTGTGCCGAGAACTGAGCACGAAGAAACATAAAGATTCCGTTGCGCTCGTTGAACTTCGTCGCTATATTCTTCAGCCAATAAACCATTGGGCAATCAACATTATCAATGCACTGTAAATACCTGCAAGTATATCGTCAGCCATCACGCCTAGTCCACCATTCAAACTCTCCAACTTGCGTATGCCCAACGGTTTGTAGATATCAAACAATCGGAACAATACAAAAGCGGCAATCGAATAATAGAACCATATATCATCAGATATAATTGTCATCAGCGGCATCAGCACCCCAATCATCTCATCAACCACAACCCTGCTGGGATCTTTTCCCCAGATAGCTTCGACAGCAGTTGCAGCTTTTGTGCCATAGTAGGCAAGAAATAAAAAGATCGCCGAAGATAATGCAAAATAGAAATCGGTCGGCAAGAAAGCATAAATTACAATCCATACAATCCACATCAGTAAAGCACCGGCAGTACCGGGTGCCACAGGTGAATAGCCTGTTCCGAATCCTGTTGCCAATAATATCTGAAAACGTGTCGGTTGTTTCATTCCACTATCATTCAAAAGACTCTCCCCCTACCTTATTATATAGGAGGAAAGTCTAATATAAAGTTTATAAAATGCAATACAAATTAATCAGCGTAGTCGAGGTGTTTCTCACCTATCATATCGCGGATTGTGTTCTTCAAATTACCCCATTGGATGAACAAATCATTAACTGGTTCTTCATCTACAGTATAATCGTGCATCGGGCTCTTGAAGAAGAAAGATAGCCAGCGTTGTGTGCCAAACATTCCCTTGCGAGCAGCCAAATCTGTGAAGAGCACGAGGTCGAGCAACAAAGGAGCAGCGAGGATTGAGTCACGGCAAAGGAAATCAATCTTGATCTGCATCGGATAACCCAACCAGCCGAAGATATCGATATTATCCCAACCCTCTTTGTTATCATTGCGAGGAGGATAATAATTGATACGTACCTTGTGGTAGTAATTGCTGTAAAGATCAGGATACTCTTTTGGTTCGAGTACTGAATCGAGTACAGAAAGCTTGCTCACCTCTTTGGTCTTGAATGATGAAGGATCATCGAGAACCTCACCATCACGATTACCAAGGATATTGGTAGAGAACCAACCATTCAAACCGAGCATACGAGTGTGGAGCATCGGAGAAAGAACAGTTTTCATCAATGTCTGTCCTGTCTTATAATCCTTACCGCAGATAGGCATCTTGGTCTTTTCAGCCATTTCCCACATTGCAGGTACATCGACACAAGTATTAGGAGCACCCATGATGAAAGGAGCACCTTCTGCCAATGCTGCATAAGCATAGCACATACTCGGAGAGATCTTATCTTTCTTATCGTCTTTCATAGCTTGCTCCAGATGAGCCAGAGTATCGTGTGTTTCAGGACAGTAAGGCAAATAGATTTCGGTACTTGCAGCCCAGATCACAACTACACGGTCGCATTTGTTTGCAGCCTTGAAGCTACGGATATCGGCACGAAGTTGTTCTGTCATATCCCAACGTGATTTGCAGCTCTTGATATGAGTACCATGTAAACGTTTCACCCAGTTGTTATCGAAAGCAGCAGGCATAGGTTTGATAGCATCGAGTTCATCTTTTACTCTATCAATATCTTGTTGTTTCAATACCTGAGCATGTGTTGCAGACTCATAAGCTGAATCGGGGAAGATATCCCAACTGCCGAATACCAAATCATTGAGATCGGTCAAAGGCACAACATCCTTGATTAACGGATTGCGATTCTCCTCTTTTTTACCAAGACGAATCTTAGCCATCTGAGTGATCGAACCGATTGGTTTTGCCATACCTTTACGAACAGCCAATGTTCCTGCTATGAATGTGGTAGCCACAGCTCCTAAGCCAACCACTAATACACCTAATTTACCCTGAGCGGGTTCTACTT
>DAIUBN010000110.1:0-10442 GCA_036846645.1 Bacteroidaceae bacterium
GAACGATTGCTTCGATATTTATGTCGCTATCTCTAAGATATACAAACCGCATCCCGATAGACTCCGTGATTGGGTGAGTCATCCTAAGGCCAATGGCTATCAAGCATTGCACGTCACCCTGATGGGCAATAATGGTGAATGGATAGAAGTGCAGATTCGTAGTCAGCGTATGGATGATATTGCCGAACAGGGATTTGCTGCTCATTGGAAGTACAAAGAAGGTGGTGACGGTAGCGAAGATGAAGGCGAACTTGAAAAATGGCTGCATACCGTCAAAGAGATTCTCGATGACCCTGTACCTGATGCTATTGATTTCTTGGATGCTATCAAACTGAATCTTTTTGCTTCCGAAATATTTGTGTTCACTCCTAAGGGCGAATTGAAAACAATGCCTCAGAATTCTACGGCACTCGACTTCGCTTTTATGCTACATACTGATATTGGTATGCATTGCATCGGAGCTAAAGTCAATCATAAACTGGTGCCCTTGAGCTATAAGCTCCAAAGTGGCGACCAGGTTGAAGTCTTGACATCCAAATCTCAACATATTCAGCCCGAATGGGAATCTTATGCTACAACAGCAAAGGCTCGTGCAAAAATCTCTTCTGTCATCAGGAAGGAAAATAAGGTTTATGAGGATGTAGGCAGAACGCTGCTTTCGGGTTTCCTGAATAAAGAGGGCTTTGTCCCTTCTATCAGTATCATCGATCGCTTGTTGCATCATCACCATATTGCTACAGAGGAAGAGCTGTTTCTTGCTATTGGTAAGAAAGATATAGTATTGGGAGATGGTGATAGAGATGTAATTAAAGGCAAGCAAAATAAGTCGTGGAAATCTTTGTTGACGCTTCCTTTTACCGGTAATAAGGATAAAAAGGCTGATGCTAAATCTGAAGATCAGCAAGATGCAAAGAAAATCAATACAAAAGATATACTGAAGCTTACAGAAAGTGATATCAAATCGAGGTATATCATGGCTCCGTGTTGCCATCCAATACCTGGCGATGACGTATTGGGCTATATAGACGAGAATGGTCGTGTCATTATTCACCAGCAAGAATGTCCAGTAGCTGCCAAACTCAAGAGTAGTTATGGCAACCGAATATTGGCAACCACCTGGGATACCGGCAAGACGCTTACGTTCTTGGTCTATATCCAAATGAATGGAATTGATGGGGTGGGGGTGCTCAATGATATTACACAGGTGCTTTCACACCGTCTCAATGTAAATATCCATAAACTCTCGATAGAATCCGAAGCCGGAATCTTTACGGGCAAGGTTCAACTTTATGTTCATGATGTAGACGATGTACGACTTATCTGCAACGAACTGTTGAGATTGCCTAATGTAAAGGCGGCAAGCAGAGTTGAGAGTTAATCGTTGATTGGAGATTATTAAAAAAATCGGCAGTTATCAAGAAGGATAGCTGCCGATTTTTAGTTCTGTATATTTTGTTGTTACTCTGTTGTATCACTATTTCCTTTTGCTCTTGCTCTTTCTTCTGCATTGATACTCTTTATGCGGTCTCCATTGACTTTTGTCTTGCTACCGAAGAGATAACGTACGGAGAGGCTGAAGTTCTTGCAGTCAGCAGATTTTCCTCTAAATAATGTTCGATTGATACTTTCGTCATCTATCACCAATTCTCTTCTACGATTGAAGATGTTGATAGCATTGAATGCTACCTGAAGTTTCTTCTTCATGAACGAACGCTTCAGAGATAGGTCTACTTTATAGTAATTCTTCAATATCATATTACCATAGAATTCTCTATTTACATAGTTGGCATTCACCTCGAGGTCCCAGTTCTTTGCGAAAGTTATATTCGATTGTAAATTACCATAAAACTGCCAGAGATGATCTTTTATTGATTCGAATTGGCGAGATTTGCGAGCTCCGCTCATCTCTAAACTTGCATAAAACCATTTGGTGACAGGGATAGGAATGTAGGCCATCGCCATGTAACTTTCTGTTTGTGGTATGTTGTTGAACTGTACATTAATGAACAGACTATTCTTTTCGCGAGGAAGGATTGTCAATTCTACAGCGTCTTTCTTTTTGGTATAGTCCAAACCAAAATAGAAAGCATGGAAGAGCAGCAAGTCTATACCGGCTGAGTAGCTATAAGACGGCTTCAATAATGGGTTACCTATCAAATTGGTGAAGATGTTCTGTTTGGCACTGAACGGAACCAAAGATGAAAAATCAGGTCGGGTAATACTGTATCTATATTTTAAAGTCAGGCTATGCCCTTTGTCTTTATCAATATTATATACAGCAGACAAAACAGGGTAGAAATTATTATAGTTATTTTTCGCCGTCCTGCTAGAGAAGTATTTCGAAGTCATATCTCTCGACGTCAGTTCGTATCTCAAGCCTGCCATAAGGTTCCATTTGCTTAGATTATATGTACCGTTGATATAGCCTGCCCAAATATCTTCCCGGTAGGTGTATTCGTCTGTGTTTTCTGTGTCGAGCACCCATTTGCCGCTTTCCATTTTGTTGGTATGGATATTGGACACAAATTTAGTGTGGTTGAATTTTGCTCCGGTTTCCAAGATAAGAGCAGGTGTCACTACCCATTTGTATTTCAAACCTCCTGTAGCCATCCTGTTTGTATTTTGGCTGAGGTCGAATGTCTTCGACTCGATAGCTGGGGTTACGTCGGTAGAGTGAAGATAATTGTCCTCACTATATTTTTCTTTCGAGTATAGATAAGCAGCATCTATTATAAGAGAAGAGCCTTTCTCACTCACCTTCCTGATGAAATTGAAGGCGACATTAATTTGACTGAGTGAATCGGGCGAGTAGTAATTACTGAGATAATTGGAATGAACACCTTTATTATCAAGTTCTGAAGGCGTATTGGTGCTTTCTTTATACCGCCATGTGGTGCCGTCGATATCCAAGCCCAATGTATGCTTGTCGTCGATATTGTAGATACCTCCCAATCTGCAAAACCATTCACTGTTGGTACTCTTATAAGTTGGACTAGTATAAATGTTCACTCCTTTGTTTTCTCCTCGATATTCAGTGCCATCAGAATCGTTTTCTCGCCATCCGACAGAATTGAAAGATAGATTACCATAAAGGTTGAGCTTATTGATACGGGCATTGAAACTGACATCGGGCTTTACACCAAGGAAAGTAGTGCCATAGCTTGTACCTTTCATTCCGACAGACATATCATAGCCATTGAGAGCCCTTTGTTTCATCTTGATTCTGATGACTCCACCTTTAGTATCTGCTGTCTGCGAAGCATCTGCCAATGATGAAACTTCTATTGATGCTATATCTTCTCCTCTTAGATTGGCAAGATAATTGGTCAGCTCTTTTCCTTCCATGATTAGCGAACGACCATTCAATTCCACTCTGACTCCTTCTTTGCCATATATTTTCAAACCTTTCTTTCTGTCGAGTGATACACCTGCTGCTAGTGTGACTACTTCCAATGCATTGCGTCCGTAGGTCTTGGGGCTATCGCTCAGATAATAAATATCAGCTTGAGCAGTTCTTACTTGTCTTTTCCCGGTTACTACTAATTCTTTCAACTGTACAGTAGATTCTTTCAGTCCAATGCTGCCGAGGTTGGTATCTTGCTTTAGAATGATACTGGCACTATACGGGTTGTAGCCGATAAATGATATCAGCACGCAATATTTTCCTGCCGGAGCAGACAATTCCCATGCACCGTTATCATCAGTAGTGCAGCCGGTGACAAAAGTACTATCAGGTAGCGTCTTGAGAACGACGTTACAATAAGATACGGCAGCATGATTCTGATCTGTGACCACGCCTTTGATTTTGCATTTCTGTGCGGATGTAGATGTTATCCCGAAAGAAACTAGTAATACTAATAAAAACTGTTTCATACTCTTTTAGGTTTTATTATTCTAAGCCTATATACCCGTTCCTTAATAATACTCTTCGAACAGGTGCGTTTTAAAAAATGATATTATTATCCCTCTAATTCTTTGCCCAATGCAAGAAGTTGTTCCTTAATACCTTGAAGACGACGTACAACTTCATAGTTACGAACAGTGTCGTCTTTATTGTCTTTCAATTTCTGCCGTGCTCCCTGAAGCGTCATGCCACGCTCTTTTACCAGATGATAAATCAGTCCGATGGTATCAATATCCTCACGACGATAAAGACGTACACCGCGGTTGTTCGTCTTGGGATTGATTTGTGGAAATTCTTTCTCCCAATACCGAAGCAATGACTCATTGACACCAAACATTTCGGCGAGTTCACTGATGCGATAGAACATCTTTTCTTTCTTTTCTTCTTCCTGATTCATTCTTTTTTAGCCTCTTATTGAAAATTAATCAACGTTTTACTACTACAAAAATACGAAAAGAAGTATCTTTGCACAATATTTAGTGAAATAAATTTCAAAATTAGTAAAGATAAGTATGTTGACTGCTAATCAAATTAGAGATTCGTTTAAAAATTTCTTTCAATCGAAAGGACATCAGATTGTTCCTTCGGCACCAATGGTAATTAAAGATGACCCTACATTGATGTTCACCAATGCGGGTATGAATCAGTTTAAGGATATCATTTTGGGAAATCATCCCGCCAAATTCAAACGAGCGACCGATTCTCAAAAATGTCTTCGTGTCAGCGGAAAACATAATGATCTTGAAGAAGTAGGTCACGATACCTATCATCAGACGATGTTTGAAATGCTTGGCAACTGGTCGTTCGGTGACTATTTCAAGAAAGAAGCTATCGAATATGCCTGGGAGTTCTTGACCGAGGTGGTAAAGATTGATCCTAGCAAACTTTATGTCACTGTTTTTGAAGGCTCTCCTGCTGAGAATCTTGAAAGAGATAATGAGGCTGCCGGTTATTGGGCAACTCATCTTCCGGTAGATCGTATCATCAATGGTAACAAGCATGATAACTTCTGGGAAATGGGTGATACAGGTCCTTGCGGCCCTTGTTCTGAAATACATATCGACTTGCGTCCCGAAGAAGAGCGGAAGAAAATAGATGGTAAGTCACTTGTCAATCATGACCATCCTCAAGTTATTGAGATATGGAACCTGGTGTTCATGCAGTTCAATCGTAAGGCTGATGGTTCTCTTGAGCCTCTTCCAAATAAGGTGATTGATACCGGTATGGGATTTGAACGTCTCTGTATGGCACTTCAAGGTAAAACATCAAATTATGATACCGATGTATTCCAGCCACTCATCAAAGAAATATCAAGTATTTCTAATGTAGAGTACGGCAAGTCAGAAGATACAGATGTAGCAATGAGAGTAATTGCCGACCATGTTCGTACCATCGCTTTCTCGATTGCCGATGGTCAGCTGCCGTCGAATGCCAAAGCAGGATATGTGATTCGCCGTATTCTTCGTCGTGCTATTCGCTATGGTTATACATTCCTTGGCCAGCGTGCTCCTTTTATGTTCAAGTTGATACCGGTGCTGCTTGCAGAGATGGGCGAAGCTTATCCTGAACTTGTTGCACAGAAAGAACTGATCATGAAAGTGACGAAAGACGAGGAGGAAGCTTTCTTGCGTACTCTCGATAATGGTATTAAGTTGCTCGACAATGTAATGGACAGTGCAAAGAAAGAAGGCCAAACTACTATCAGTGGTAAAGATGATTTCACTCTATATGATACTTTCGGCTTCCCGCTCGATTTGACAGAGTTGATTCTTCGTGAAAACGGTTTGTCGCTCAACGAAGATGAGTTCAAAACCGAGATGGACAAACAGAAACAGCGTGCTCGTAATGCAGCTGCCGTTGAGACCGGCGATTGGGTTGAACTTAAACCGGGCGTTTCCAATTTCGTAGGTTATGACTATACCGAATATAATGTTCATATCCTCCGTTATCGTGAAGTTGTTCAGAAGAAAAAAACATTCTATGAAATCGTACTCGATAATACTCCATTCTATGCAGAATCCGGTGGTCAGGTAGGCGATACCGGCGTGCTGGTTTGCGAAGGCGAGACGATAGATATTATCAATACGAAGAAAGAAAACAACCTGAGTATTCATCTTTCTACTAAATGTCCATCCGACCCATCGGTAGAGTTTATGGCTTGTGTTGATGTTGAAAAGCGTAATGCTTCGGCTGCCAATCACTCGGCAACCCATCTGCTCGATCAAGCTCTCCGTCAAGTGTTGGGCACTCATGTTGAACAGAAAGGCTCGTTGGTTAGTGCAGATGGTTTGCGTTTCGACTTCTCTCACTTCCAAAAAGTGACCGATGAGGAGTTGCGTCAAGTAGAACATATTGTCAACGAACATATCAGAGAGAATATTCCTTTGCAAGAAAAGCGTGAATGTCCCATCGAGAAAGCCAAAGAACTTGGTGCTATTGCCTTGTTTGGTGAGAAGTATGGCGATAAGGTTCGCGTTGTTCAGTTTGGCCAGTCTATCGAGTTCTGCGGTGGTGTTCATGTTAGTGCTACCGGTAAGATAGGTATGTTCAAGATACTTTCAGAGAGCAGTGTTGCTGCAGGTGTTCGTCGTATCGAAGCCGTAACGGGTGCTAAGGTAGAAGAGTTGTTGGATAATTACGAAGACCAGATTAAGGGCATGAAAGAGCTATTCAATAATGTCCCGGATTTGAAAGGTGCTATTCAACGTTCTATCGATGAAAATGCTTCTCTAAAGAAGCAAATAGAAGAATTCATGCACGAGAAAGAAGCTGGTCTGAAGGCCAAATTAATTGAAGGGGCCAAAGATGTTAATGGAGTGAAACTCGTTTCGATCTGTACATCTATGCCTGCCGAGATAGTGAAGAACCTGGCATTCCAGATTCGTGCCGAATTGCCTCATTCATTCTTTGTAGCCGGTACACAAGACAATAACCGTCCGATGCTGACAGTTGCTATCAGTGATGACTTGGTAGCTAATGGATTGAAAGCAGGCATGATGGTCAAAGAAGCTGCCAAACTGATACAAGGCGGTGGCGGTGGCCAACCTCACTTCGCTCAAGCAGGTGGTAAGAATGTTGACGGTCTTCGTGCTGCAGTCGATAAGATTATCGAATTGGCTAATTTGTAGACGTAATACAAGCTTTATATATTAGAAGAGGCGGACAATCTTTGTGTTGTTCGCCTCTTCTCCTTTTATGATTCTGATATTATTTCGTCTTTCTGAATTTATAGTATCTCACCCAGTCCACTTCCATTGAAACGGGGACATCTTTTGGGTTGATTTTGCCAACCCAATCGCCTCCTAGCTGCATATCTATCATCAGATAGAGTGGATATTTGGCAAATTCGAATTGTCCATCTTTATCAAACTCTGCAAGGCGGGGATAGGAGAAAGTCTTTTTGTTATTGATAAAGAATACCAGACTGTCGGCATGAATCTCTACAGCATATACATTGTATTTATCGGGATTGATCTTCCCGGTGCTGTAATGTGGCGGCGTTTCTTTCTTCCCTAAATCAACCGTGTAGTGCGAATGAACTGTCTGATAGGCTTTGGCATCATAGTTCAAACGCTCCATAATATCTATTTCTCCACCTTTCGGCCACTTCACGTCATTGTCGGGAAGAAGCCAGATGGCAGGCCAAGCTCCGGTAGCACCATGAAGGCGCGCCTTTATTTCTAAACGTCCGATGCCGAAGTTCACTTTCCCTTTTGTGAAGACGCCACCTGTGAGGTATGGAGCGGTGTCGTTGGGAAGAGAATAGTTGTGTAGTCCTCTCAAAACGAGTTTGCCTTTGTTCACGGAGTAGCAAGAGTCGAAGTTGGACATATATTTACACCATTCGGCCTTTCCTCTTGGTATCTTGCTCCACGAAGCATGATTCAATTCTTTGGAGTTGAAGTTTTCTTCCCATTCCAAACTCAATCGATGGCTACATCCAAACGAACTTACAACTAGCAGCAACAAGAGGATATATTTTGCATGTCTCATTGTTGTTGTTGGCTAATATTGATTTCTTATCGGATCGTCATATTGCACTTGCAGGCGACGTAGTTCTTTCTTTAGTTTGCCTGTGATGCTCTCCATGCCTTTCTGCCCATAAATATTGTGCATCTCAGAAGGGTCATTCTTCAAGTCATACAATTCCCAGTCGTTGATGTCGTTGCCATAGAAGCGCATCAGAGTGTAGCGATCTGTGCGGACACCGAAATGTTTGCGAACAGCGTGTTCTGCCGGGAACTCATAAAAATGGTAGTAGAGTGATTTGCGCCAGTTAGGAACCTTCTTACCTTGAAGTAGTGGCAAGAACGATGCACCTTGCATATCGCTTGGCACTTTAACTCCGGCCATATCTAGAATAGTTGGACCGTAATCAATATTTTGAACCATTTCGTTGATATCACCTTTCTTTCCACCCGGATATCTTACCAGCAAAGGAGTGCGGAAAGACTCTTCGTACATGAAACGTTTGTCGAACCATCCATGTTCGCCCATGTAGAAACCTTGGTCCGAAGTATAAACGATGAGTGTATTATCTAGAAGATTGTGCTCTTTGAGATAGTCGAGCACACGTCCTATGTTGCGATCTACAGAATGAATTACTCTGAGATAATCGTGCATATATTGTTGATACTTCCATTCGGCAAGAGCTTTGCCTGTAAGTTTATCTTCTTTGAATTTCTTAATGATAGGGTCGTAATGCTTATCCCAAGCCGCTTTTTGAGCCGGAGTCATTGCGTTATACATCTTTCTTCCCCAGTCTTCCAACTCTTTATTTCCAGAATGTATCTCGTTCTCTTTGTCTGCCATCTTCAAGTCGTAAACGATATCCATGTCTTTGATGATACTCATCTCTTGTTTAGAAGCCGCTTGACGTCCGGTATATTTATCGTAGAAGTTGGCAGGTATTGGATAGACCACATCTTTATATAAATCCAAATCGCAAGTGTCGGGCATCCAAGTGCGGTGCGGGGCTTTGTGATGGATAAACAGACAGAATGGTTTGCTCTTATCTCTTTGATTATCCAGCCAGTTGAGGGCGAGGTCGGTCACGATATTTGTAGCATATCCCTCTCTTTTGATGGGCTTGCCATTGCAAACGAAGTCGGGGTTGTAGTAATTACCTTGTCCTACAAGTATATCCCAGTAATTGAATCCTGTAGGAGCGGAAGTAAGATGCCATTTGCCTATCATGGCAGTTTGGTATCCGGCTTTTTGAAGAAGTTTGGGGAAGGTCTGCTGACTGCCGTCGAATGTTTTGGTGTTGTCGGTAAATCCATTCTTATGACTATGCTTTCCTGTCAGCATACAGGCTCTACTGGGACCGCTCAACGAATTGGCAACAAAGCTGTTGGTGAATCTCACACCTTCTTTGGCTATTCGGTCGATATTGGGCGTCTGAATAAAACGATTGTCGTATGCACTAATCGTTTGAAAGGAATGGTCGTCACTCATAATATAGACCACGTTCATTGGCTTCTTTACTTTTTGTGGCTCGGTTGATTCTCCTTTGGTAAAAGAGGAAAGCGACATCACTGCCGAAGCACCGACTAAGGATAATAGGGCGCTAGACTTTAGCTTTTCTTTGTTCATCATAATGTGTTACAATAATGTGATTCTTAATTAGTTTCGTCACCCCAAAGATAGCAATTATTATGTTAATAAGGTTAATATATAATACGTAATTTGTAATTATTAGTACTAAAACCCAGCCTCTTCTTTAAGAGAAACATGGATAATAAGGTACTATTATTTATCTCTCAAAGAAGAATAGTTCGTTTTGCAGTGCAGAATGATCGTCCCGCAGTGCAGAACGATCGTTTCGCACTGTAGAACGATCGTTTTACAGTGTAGAATGAATTATTCTTCTTTTTGAAATATAGAATTCTTAAAGTATATAGCGCTTTTAGAACCTGATATGTGCAAGAATAGTTATGGCTGTTATTACGATTCTGACTTGAATCGCACTACTTCAAACGCTTAGAATGAGGGTTCAGAAGAGACTGACTTTGGCAAAATGATTCTTTTGCGATTGATGGCAGTACCAACTTTCTCTATATGTCTGATGATGTGGTATTCGGCACTTGAAGCCCAATCGATAAAATCTTTATGAGGATAGTAAGACTTTGTAAACATCAACAACCTGTCTATATCAAATTCTTTGCAAACTATTCCTGCTCCGGCACGAACGGCATCGAAAGCGTTGCAATCTTGTTCGACATGTGCAGGTACCATCATTACAGGCTTGCCTAGATAGAGTGCTTCGCAGATTGATTCAAATCCGGCAGTTGTTGCGTAGGCTTTGCAGCCAGCCAAACTATGAAGGAACATGGAATCATCTATCTGATAGAAAGTAAGTGTATCATCAATGCGAGTTTCCTTTTCGCATCCTCTTTTATCCCAGAAGAATCTGAGCGGTTGTCCGGGTTGCTCTTTATGATACTTCTTTACTTCGCTTGCAAAGCCGCTATTCAGCAAATATCCATTGATATATTCTCCATTCTGAGGCTTCAGCATGCCAATCTCTTTGCGAAGT